>NZ_JASSVO010000039.1:0-4067 GCF_030541085.1 Marinobacter sp. ST-43 | reverse complement strand
TGTGCCTGAATGCCGGAAACTGGCTAAATAATCGCCAACTTCGACCATGACCACTCGGATCTGGCACTACCAGGCTTGGTCTGCGAAGGTTGTTGGAGCACTATGAGAAATCCGGGCTAGGCTGTGTATAGGGTCAGAGCTACGGCATCCTTCAGCGTCAAATCAAGTTGATTCTGAGAGGCGTCAAATTGTTTGTCGCATTATGCTGGTTTACTAAGCAGCCTCGCCGAACTGGAGCCGAGTCTGGGTTGTTCCTGCTGGTCTACTGGAGTTCTCGTTTTTCTGTCGAGTTTTCCGCCTCTCCGATCCGCATTTGGGGTTCATTGCCTTTGGCAGGCTGACTATGGGGCAGCTGTTAAATCTGCAAATGATCATTGGTGGCTTTTTCTAGGATTTGAGGAAATAAGCGCCGCACAGTCCTTCAAGCCCAGAGGTATCTCAATGGAATGAGCCGCAAACGAGGCCCGTAGGGACGGCTCTGTGAGACGGATGAGGTGATGGCACCTTGTCCTGCTCGTTTTGTCTGTGAGCTTTTGGAGGTACCCCTTGAGAGTCAGGTTCAATCTGACCGATATCAAGGTTGCCACGGACATAGAGGCGCCCTAAAATGAATTATCGACTCATGAATGAAACATTGACTCCATTCACCCCTTATATGGCCACAGAAGGTACCACTAGGATGAAAACGATGCTAACGCCGTTCCCTGCCAGGAAAGGCCAAAGAAACCAGAAGTCGTTGCTGACCTTGGCCATTGGTTCGGTTCTGGCCTCTGCCGCAACGCCTGTCCTGTCCATGACCTTTACCGAAGCCTTAACCGGGGGAAAGGTTTCGCTTGATGTTCGTTACCGTTACGAATTTGTGGATCAGGACAACCCTCTCGATCAAGCCCATGCTTCTACCGTTCGAACCCGACTGGGGTACCGGACTGGTGATTTTAAGGGGTTTGAGGTGTTTGCCGAGGCGGAAGATGTGTCCGCTGTGGGGAATGAGAACTACAATAGCACCATCAATGGCATAACCGATCACTCAGTAGTCGCTGATCCGACGGAAACCGAAGTCAACCAAATTTACGTACGTTACAAAGGCCTTCCGGATACCACACTGACCTATGGTCGTCAGCGCTTTGCTCTGGACAATCACCGGTTTATAGGCACAGTTGGCTGGCGCCAGAATGAGCAGACCTTCGATGCCTTTATCGGCGCCAACGAGTCGCTTCCAGACACGACGATTACAGCGGGCTATCTTTACAATGCTAACCGGATATTCTCGGACGCCAGCCCGAATGGCAATTTCCCCATGCAGTCGCCGATTCTTAATGTTCAGTATCAGGGGTTGGCCGCCGGAACCCTTACCGCCTACGGATATCTGTTCGACTTTACCACCGCAGACGTCAACTCAACCCAGAATTTTGGCTTGCGATTCACTGGTGGCACCGATGTATCGGAAGACGCCAGGGTCCTGTACACCCTGGAGTACGCAATCCAGAAAGACTATGCAGACAACCCGCAAAGCTTTGAGGCCGCTTATTGGCTGGCGGAAGCGGGCCTCGCCGCGTATGGCGTTACGGTCAAGGTGGGCATGGAAACCCTGGAGTCGGACGACGGCCGGTCATTCCAGACGCCTCTGGCGACGCTTCACGCGATGAACGGTTGGGCCGACCAGTTCCTGGTCACCCCGGACGATGGCCTGCAGGATCTATACGTATCGGCGGGTGCCTCAGCAAAGGGGGTCAAGTGGCTGGCCGTTTATCATGACTACAGCAGTGACATCAATAGCCTGAGCTATGGCTCCGAGCTGGGGCTGCTGGCTGTCTACCCGATCAACAAGCACTACACGGTGGGTGCCAAGTTCGCCAGCTATGCCGCCGATGGTCGTGGCGTGGATACGGACAAGGCCTGGTTGTGGGGAGAGGTCAAGTTCTGACCTTATCACTGTTGCGGTGAACAGACATTCGCCTGATAGAGGGCGGGTCGCCCCGACCGGGGGTAGACAATCCGAAGGATAAGGGTCGCTGACGAACGCTGCGGTTGAGGAGGTCTCAGGCAGCGTTTGGCTCTTGGAAACGTCGTAAATTTACAGAAATTGATGTGTTAGCTATGCTTTGGATGGAATCTAAACAACAAGGAGAAGCACGATGGGTAAAGCTATTAATGGTAAGTTCGAGAACATGGATCAGGCACACAATACGCGAGACGACCTTATTGGCAGCGAAATTCCACAGGATCTGATCTATATTGATAAGGATGAGCAGACGATCCGGGTGATGTTGCCGGCGGAGGAAGCAAGAGAAGTCTATGAAATATTTGACCGACACGGTGTCACTTATAAGTGAACGCTCGTTAACATAGATCCCTGATCTTCAAGCCGCCTTCTTTCGCCTTAGCTCCACTCGCATGACGTTAATACCGCCTGTGCGACCCAGCCGATCAACGTGGCGAGAGGCCCATAGGAGATGACGCCTTTATAATCCACGTCATAGGGAGCAAGCTCTTCCGCCAGATCGATATAGACCCTCGGGGTGACAAAATTGTTTTTGCTTTCAAAAGGTTCCTTTAAGCTGTCGCGAGTGGTTTACCCACCAACCATCAGATCTTTTAACCAACCCTGCTTCAGGCAGCGTTTGAACTCGCTGTGGCTCAGTTCCCTGTAGATGACGGTTATGCCCAGAAGCTCTGAAACAGCAACGCCCCCCCCCCACACCGCGCCGCAAAAAGGTAGACTAAGTGTAGTTGATGCCTTTTCCCATGCTTTCTTGCTCAATGACAGTCACTGTTTTTGGTCAGGTGTGCGAGATTGTCGAGCTCACACTCCTCGCTGTAATGAATCAGCCCGCGTTTTACCTGTTCCGCCATACCTTTTGACAGCCGGGCTGCCGCCTGTTCGATGGTTTTTTCGATATCTTCCAGGGAAGCCTGCAGCAGATCGTAAGTCACATACAGCTCCTGATCCGTGAAGTCCACTGCATCAATACCCATCAGCGACTGCAGTGATGTTTTCAAATCAGCCTTGAGGTCATCGCTGATTATTTCGCGGAGTCGCATGCGGCGTTTTTTTAGAATCACTTGATTTTTCTGCTTGGGCGACAATCCGTGTTGAGGATCGCCCACAAACAGATGCGGGCGGGATTTAAATCGCTCTAGGCACTGACGCGAACAGAAATAGTGGTTGATACCCTGGTAATTCCATAGTAGCGAGCGATTGATTTTTTTCATATCACACACGGGGCAACGAATCGTGGACGCCAGCTTGTTCATCAAGCCCTCCTCAGGGGTTTTGGCCTATACCATTCAACAGTTGGTGTAGCTCGCTTTCAGTGGTTAATGCCAGCGTGGTGGAAGAGTCGATCACCCGGTTATAGGTCTCCAGGGTTTTGACAAAGTCATACAGATCACGGGATATTTCCGACTGGTTATACGCCGCTGCGTAAATTTCCGTGGCTTTCGCGTCCGCCACCCCCTGAATGGTTTGAGCTTCCCGATAGGCTTCAGACTCAATGCGCTGCAAATCCTTTTCCTTGTCGCCGATAATTAGCGGCTTCGCCGGCACCCTCGGAACGGAATCGCTCGGCAATCTGCTGGCGTTTGCTGATCATTCTGGCGAACGCTTTCATTGTAGTTGATCCGCTTAAAACGAATGTCGGGCAATTCAATGCCAAATTTAGCCATCTTTGCCGAAGCCGCGGCAGAGATGTCCGCTTCTATTAGCTGCCGCCCCCGTCGGACGGACCGCGGTTGGCCAATCACCGCTTTTGTGAGCGGCTGGTCGAAGGCGGGCTCCCTGCCTTTCTTGGTGTGTGCAAGTTCTATCAATTCGTGTTTGGCAACAGCTTTGCGGGTTTCACTACCGAGAATATCTTCCAGTCGCGACCGAACACTGTAATCGTCCCGCAACCGCAATGCCTCTATACAGAGTGATCTGACGTGGTGAAACCGGTATATCCGACAAGGTGCGTAAACCGCTGAAGGTTGCCACCCATTCCACGTGAAGCCTGCCACCCGGACCGGAGCAAGGCTGCCACCCATCGGAGCGTAGCGACGCGGGGTTTCTCTTCTTACTCCGAAGTCTC
>NZ_JASSVO010000038.1:0-4166 GCF_030541085.1 Marinobacter sp. ST-43 | reverse complement strand
GGAAATAGGCAAAAATCGAACAAAACAGAGGGTGATAACGCCAAAATCGCGCTTGAATGGCTTTTTTTCGAGTTGAAAAGCGATTCAGCGATAAATCAGGCGTTAATCAGACCCTCCTTAGGCATTGAGAAGCCAATTTTCTCCATGCGGGTTACCGATTGCCCTGGTATAGCACGCAGGCTTGATTCTACTGGCGAGTATTTGGAGTTTGCCGCGTCAAAGTGTTTTGGTTCGCGCTATGACGGGGAGCAACCAATGCCTTATGGTGTCCGTGTATACATTAAGCCTATGATCAACGTGGCACTGTTCGGGTAGGTTATAACAAATCGATTAAGTTCGTTCCGGTTTGGCGGCCTCCACCAGACGCCCCTGTCGGGCCGCTTATCATCGGCGTTATGTCCATGAATAGACGCGTTATTTTTACAATAATTGGCACCATGGTAAGCGCGATCGTGTTCTGGAATGCGTTGGCCGAGGCTGTTGTGCTCTACGAAATGTGGGCGACTGGGGCATCCACGCGGGCGGAATTAGTAGATGACATGGGTTTAGGTATTCTGTTGCTCGTAGTGGTTCCACCGGGCACGATCATCCTGTCGTCGATCATTGCATGGGGAATTTGGCGGCATCTGAAGAAGCGACAGTTATAGCGCATAACCAGTTGTTGTAGTTCGTTTCGGGCCTTCGGCCCTACATCGGACGTCCATTTCGCTGCGCTGTATGAGCGCCGCTAAACGTCGGCGTTATGTACTCTAGGGAGCTGGGCTTGGATTTCGAGTTAATTAGAGGAGCTGCAATCTCTTCGCTCCCGGCGTTAGTCGTCGCTTTTGGGGCTTACCGGTTAGTCAAAGCATTTTTCTATACGCCCGCTCCTTCAGGCCCTGCCTCGCTTGGAAGAGCCTTCGGATTTCTGTTTTCTGGAGAAGTCATGGGGGCTGTAACTATTTGGTACCTCTCCTATGTATGGTCATCCTTGGTTGGTGAAGAGTTTATCAATGCACTCCGGCTAAGTTTCTTGGTTCTAGTGTTTGTTTTCGTGAGCACTGGCGCTGGGTACTTAGCTGCGCATAGCTACGAAAAAGTGGGTGGTATGAATGCTAAAATTTTTGTGGTGACTGGCTTTTTCCTGCATTCACTAATTTCTTCGATAGCATTTATGCGATCCGGGTATGTAGTTATTATGCTATTAAGCTTTATCCCGAGCAGCATTTGGGGGGTATTTCTGCAATTAAGAATACATAACCAACCACGGCAGCCAGACGCTCATTAAGCGCGCCGCTGCGTTCCGCTTGAAGTGTGTATTCGTGAAGGTCGTCGATACTGAAAACTGGGCTTGGTTCCTGTTTGAGCATGAAGGCCATTTATATCTGGATGCGTACTGCAACATGAGTGCATTCGGATATACCTTCATGATCCAGCTCAACGATGATGAGCGTGCTGCCTACGATGCGGGCGGTCATCAATACCTGAACCGGCTAGCACATGAGATTCATTATTCGGTGCCAGTAGCTACGGATACAAAATCAAGATTCAAAGGTCGAGACGTTTCCAAGCGGTTTTCCGACATGGCCGCGGAGGCCGTACGGTCATGGAGGGAGGCCAAGGCTGGTGAGTAAACATTTAATAAGGCAGTCACCGGACACCAAAAGCGTACCGCTTTTGGCTCCCTCCGCTGGCGCTTCGGCTCCGGTTACCTCAGCGTTAAGTGCTCACCATGAACCAGTCTGAATATAGAGAGTTCGCTAAGGCGGCGAATGTGCTTGGCAGATCAGTGATAGAAGAAACCATTGATGTGGTTCTTCCATCGCATCCAAAGCTCGCGAAAAAGCTACAATCGAGCATTGAGCGAGGCCCGATAGAAAAGCCTGAGAAGCACGAAGGTGGAAAAGAGACTGATTTATTTCGCGTAGTGCTTCAGGAAAGCGAAGTCGAGGCTATAGTCGAGCTGTTTGGTGATCTTGAGGTTTCTGTGGCCAAAGAAGTTGTTCCAGATCTATCGGGAATTGAGCCCTCATTTACTCTAGAGCAGTGGTGTGAGCGGCTTATTCGGTACGCCGAAAATGATGCTTAACAAGTGGGTGAAGTACACCGGTACTGCGCTGCGCTCCGTACCGGCGGCTTACCCAAGGCGTTATGACCTTTTAGTGCGAGCCACCTAGTATGGAAATGAGCACACCGGCAGAAATGCCTTTTACACGGGAAGCGGCGCTTAAGATGTTGAAGTGGGGTGCAGAGCCGGAAAAGTCGCCATACTCCCATAAGCAAATTGCGGAGTGGTGTGACAGATTTTGGTGTGAGTATCTCGAAGTTGATGCGGAGCAGGACATAGAGTCGTTGTTGCCAATCCTCACTGATGTGGAAACACAGTGGGATTTGTATTTGGCGAACACCTACTCACCAGAGGAACTCCGAACGAAGAATTTCGAGGAAGAGCAAATGCCAACGGAGTGGTTTCGTGACTGGCTGCAACAACTGGCATAACCAGGTGGTCAACGGGACGCTGGGGGAAGTCCACGCCAACTATGCTGCGCTCCGTTGGCGCCCATTACCACCGGCGTTATGCCTTGTGAAAACATGGACGAGTACGTATCCATACATGGCGATGAGTGGAAAATTTCCGATATTGATGAGCAAATAAAATGGGCTCGGGCGCAGCTATGGGTAAAGCGGAAGTGGCTGCCAAGAGCCGCTCTCGTATCCAAAGGTAAAACGTCAGAGTACGTCGGCCAAAGCTATCGTCCTGAATATACAGAGCTTGTTGAGGATGGTTGGAATCACGACCATTGTGAAATATGTTGGTGGTCATTGTACGAAACAGATGATCCTGAGTCAGGTGAAGGCTACACCATAGACGGTCGCACTTGGCTCTGCTGTGAGTGCTATGAAAAATTTATTCGGACTGAGGCATAACAAGGTGGTAAGGGACGCCAACTACGCGGCACTCCGTCGGCATCCCTTACCACTGGCGTTATATTTCCTAGGGAGCGGTTATGGGCTTGTTCAGCCTTTATCGAGGCAGGAATATCGGAAAGCTAGCAGCGGTTGATGCTCTGGGAAAGGGGCCCCTGAAACAGCGCATTGATCTCGTCGAGCTGGTGCTTGAGAACGGAGAGAAAGGCGTGGGTTTGAAGGTCGTTGCGAAGAGTCTTCTGTCTTATCAAGTTTTGCCCGTCTCACTGAGCGCAGACCAAGCCAGGGAACTTGCACATCAGATACTGAAGGCCGTGGACGACGAGTAAATATAACCAATCAATTAAGTTGGTTCCCGGCCTATCGGCAGTCCACCGGACGCCCTAGTCGGGCGTCGCTTATTATTGGCGTTATCCAGTGAATTCAGACTTATGACTGCGGTGAAACTGAGGGAACTTCTTCATCAAGACAAAGCGGCTGTAGTAGCCATGCTTCGTGATACTGAGGTAATGAGGTTTCTTGGGCCCCGCCGCGCTCTGACCGAAGATGAGGCTGGGTCATGGTTCGAAAGTGCGCTCGCTCATCCGTCCCGGTTCGTTGTCGCAGAGGCAGAGACTGATGAATTCATCGGGTTCTGCGGCGTTAAACAGATAGAGGGCGTTCTAGATTTTGGCTACTTCATCAGGTCAGAGTTCTGGGGTAGGGTCATTGTGCCAATGCACAATCTCAACGTCCGCGAGGGCTTAGTTTAGTTTTGGAAGGGGGGAGGGGAGCAGCGAGCGGCCGATGGCATACGTCACACCATCGGCCCAGGCTCAAGAATAAAAACGACGATTAGTTAGTGAGCTTGTCCCATTCTTTCTCTGCTTCGTCTCTCTTCATGCCGTACTTTTCCTGAAGCTTGCCGATAAAGTGCTCTCTTTTACCGCCGATTTGGTCCACGTCATCGTCGGTTAATTTGCCCCAGTTTTCGCGCACCTTACCTTTCAGCTGTTTCCAGTTGCCTTCCAAAATGTCGTTATTCATAGCATCCTCCTCATTGTTGGCCCCTGAGTAGATCCCTGGATGCAGGACCGAAGGCCAGAACTTCAGTGCATGGAGATTGGCATCGATTAAAGCAATGCCAATTTGCTGTGATTTGCGTATTCCAGACCAAGGTTGCCACTGATTCCAGACGAAGCCTGCCACCCATTCCACGCGAAAGCTGCCACTGATTCCACGGCAAAGCTGCCACCCTGGCAGGCTGCCTGATTTCCCCA
>NZ_JASSVO010000037.1:0-4950 GCF_030541085.1 Marinobacter sp. ST-43 | reverse complement strand
CCGCATCCATAGAGCAGAGCGGTAATGAGCCAATACTCGCCTTCCATGCGGTGGAGAATCGAAGCTACTTCATCGGGATTAAGAACGGTCGGCATGCGACGAGGGGTCTTCGTCATCTTGTGCTGGAGATTCTCAATCTCCCGTCTAAGCACATGCTTGTAGACAAAAATAATCGCGCACAGAGCCTGATTCTGAGTACCTGGGCTGACTCCACGATTGACGGCGAGGTGATTCAGAAAGCGCTCAATCTCGTGATTGCCCATCACCTCTGGGTGTTTCTTGTCGTTAAAGAGGATGAATTGGCGGATCCAGTAGAGATAAGACTGCTCGGTGCGGTAGCTGTACTGCTTGGTTCTGATCTCTGTGCGAACCGATTCCAGAAACGGTGATTTAGCCACAGTTGCCCTCCTTGGCTAAAACTGTATGGATGCACAGTTATAATGAAAAGGCCGCAAAAACGCCAAATTTTCTGCGGTTAAACGTGCGTGGCTGTGCACGTTTTTCACAGGGCGCCTCTGTAGATGTCTGATTTAAAAAGGTAATTTTTTAATGCTTTGGTTTTAACGTGCAAAACCGCGCACGGATAAACCGCGTGCACGATTTTCACAAATCTAAAGGCCCGACAACGGCCCGAAGCAGGCCAATAAGACTCTGAAAAAAATGAGTATTCGGTGTGTGAAGTGGTTTTTGACGGGGTGGTTTCGTTGCGGTTTAATGAGAATTCACGCTAATAAGCTGTTATTGGCCCGGCATTCGTGAGTTTTTAGCAGGTGGGGTGCAAAGGCCTTTGCATCGGGATTGGTTGCAAGCCCGCTCACTCTGGTGATCGCCAAGGCCGGAAAATTCGCTGTCTGGTTTGGTTGCCACAATGGTCAGCGGTGTTGGTATTCATGGTGTGCCCCAGTCGTGGGGCCGTCCGTCTTAAACGGTAATCGGGCCGGTAGCCTTTGCGTTCTGGTTTCTTTCGTCATTCGTCGAGTTGGTGCAAGCTGTCCGGGAGAGGGCATGCGGTCTGGGTTTCCAGGCTCAACCACGGTGGTGAACGGCCATTAACCAGGCGGTCAACCGGACGCCAAAAGCGTACCGCTTTTGGTTCCCTCCGCTATCGCTCCGGCGCCGGTTACCTCAGCGTTAGCTTTGGGATGATGTAATGCCGCTAGTTTGGTCAAAACCATACAAAATCAGTCAGTTGCTGCAGAACTGCCATAGCGAGGATCAGGATTGGCCACCGCATGAGAAAGGTGTATATCTCGTTACCAAGCGTGGCTGGAGAACAGAGCCGTCACTCCGGAGTGGTCCGCTGTATATTGGTGGCAATACTGGGGTATCAGAAAGATTTTGTACTCGGATTGGTGATCTCATCGCAGATCTCTATGGTTTCTTTGATGGTAATACGGGGCACCATAGTGGCGGCCAATCACTATATTGGTGGTGTCAAGAAAATAAGGTTCACCCTGGTGATCTCCGTCTTGCTTGGGCTACTCGCCAGCCTTGGTGCTCTCGATGTGCTGAAATCGAACTAGCATCTTTATTCGTCAGCGAGTGGGAAAATCGTGCATCGGTTGGCTTGCTAAATAAGAGTCGTCCCCCAGCTTGTGTTGAGCATGGATTAAGATGTCCATGAATTGTGCTCAACCTCAAGCTAACCAGTGCAGGCACGGCGACGCCCACTACATTGCGCCTTTGGCTCCATTTCGTGGGCGCGCATGCTGCAAGCGTTAAAAGTACAAGGAAGCATCAAATGGAATTTGTCGAAATCGAGCTAACCCAGGGAAATATCAACAACAATCACCTTTACTTGTCATCGGTGGTCGAGTTTTTTCCGCCAGACTCTATCGGGGGCAGCAACGAAGGTAGCCTCGCTCCGAGAGTCCTCGAAGTTCACAGCGGCATCGTTTCACCAGTTCGCACCGACATCGCAGGCGATAAGAAAATTTTTCGCCGCCGGGCTTGGGTAGGTGAGTTTTTCGAGGTTCATAATTTGGCCGCAGGTGATCGGGTGGTAATCGAGAAAACGGGCACAGACCGCTATCACGTCTACCCGAAGCGGACCTAATCTTTTAACAAGTCGCTGTAGTACGCGGCCGATGGCCGCCGGACGCCCTTTTCATTGCGGCTTCGCCTCCATTACAAGGGCGCCGCTAAGCTCAGCTACATGGACTCCCCCTGCGGTCAAGCAACGCCATTTGATTTCGAAGCGGTTTGAGACTGCAGCTCTACATTCGGCCTCTGTGTGGGCATTGTTGCCCGGGCCAGGATGATGATGCGTGTGAGTGATGACCTCATTCGTTAGTCGGCTTGTTTCAGCCGCAAGGCTTAACAGGTTCAATCACTCTCGGTCTGACCGTTCCGTCATCGCTTGCCGTTGCAAGACTCGGCTGGCAGGCGTGTTCTGCCTGTCGTTGTTGCCCGTTATCAGCCCTCTGCAGGCTGTGTTTTAAACTCGGTTTGGTTCATCAACAGTGCCCAGATAATCCGGGCATTCTTGGCGGCCAATGCCACGGCGGCTCGTTTGTAGCCGCGACGTTCCACCAACCCTTTGGCCCACTGGCTGAGTTGATCGTGTTTGTCGGCGAGTTTGGCAATCACCGCTCGGGTGCCATGGATCAGCAACATTCGCAGGTACTTGTCCCCGCGCTTGGTGATTCTACCCAGCCGGGGCTTGCCTCCGGTCGAGTACTGCCTGGGTACGAGCCCGAGCCAGGCGGCGAAGTGTCGTCCGCTTTTGAACTGTCTGGGATCCGGCGCACTGGCCAATATCGCAGTGGCTGTTTGTGGGCCGATGCCGGGAATGGCCATCAACCGTTTGGCCTGTTCGTCGCGCCGGGCCATGGCTTCGATTTCCCGGTCATAGGCCAGGATCTCCTCATCGAGCTGGAGAATGCGCTGGTTGATGTTGTTGAGTAAACGCCGGGCCAGCATGGGTAAACCATTTTCGGCATCTTCCAGGATTTCGGGAATTCGATGTCGGGCGTGATAGCGCCCTTGAGGAATAATCAGTCCGAACTCGGCCAACAGACCACGAATCTGGTTGATCTGCGCGGTGCGCTCTTTGGTCAGCCCACGGCGGATGCGATGCAGGCACAGAACGGCTTGCTGGTCATCAGTCTTAATGGGAACGAAGCGCATGTTGGGCCGACTGACGGCTTCGCAGATGGCCTCGGCATCGTTGTCGTCGTTCTTGCTGCTCTTGCGATACGGCGCGACAAAGCGGGGCGCAATGATCCGGGCATCGTGGCCGAGTTTGGTTAACTCTCGAGCCCAGTAATGGGCACCGGAACAGGCCTCCATGCCGATCAGGCACGGAGGCAGTTGTGCGAAGAACGCCAGCAGTTTAGGGCGATTGAGCCGTTTGCGAACCACGACCTTGCCGTGTTGATTGGTGCCATGAATACTGAACACAGTTTTCGCCAGATCGATGCCGATGGTTGTAACATTCATGATGACTCCTCCTGCTTTCGATTGAAGACTTCGACACCTTCAATGTGGCACATCGATGCCGAGGGAGCAGGGGGAGTCCATATCATTCGTTAGGCAAAGATATGGCTGAGAAGCAGTATCAAACCATTGAGATGTACCGAGCTGCTGCAGACGCAATCTATGCGGTCAGTGGAATGGTGCTTTTCTCATTCGCCAAACACGACTGTGACACTAAGAACGTAATTATCAGAAACTTCGTTGCCCGCTCAGCCATGACGCTTAAAAGCGTTTTTTCTCTTTGGGATAACGGTGACACTCAAAATGCCTGGGTTATACATCGAGCCCTGGTCGATAGAATGTTTCATTTGCACAGCCTCGGAGTAAATGACGACTTTCAAGCCTTCGATGACTGGTCGTTTTTCGAACAATTCAAGAGCCAAAACCGTGTAAAAAGCGATGACCTTTTCAAGGATCAGGCTGTAGGCTGGGTGTATAAAATTAGTGATGAGAAAAAGGCACGCATCAAAGCTCTCGAAAAGGACAAGCCTAAGTGGCGGCGCCCGAAGGCGGAGGATGTCGCTAAAGATATGGGAATGGAATTTCTTTACAAGTATGGCTACGACTATGCCTCAACCCACGTCCATCCTATGGCTAATGATGGTGAGCAAGACTTTTACACCATTACAAAGCTTCAGCCATCGCCTAGGTTTCCCTCACAGATCACGGTGATCTCAAACACTATTTTGACCTCTACAAAGACGCTAAAGGCCCATTCAAGCTACAAGTTTTCGGCGTTCTAATTATCGGGATCTTTGCTTATATGAACGGTGGCGTATCGTCCGTCACAGCCGCAAGTTCTGATCTCGCCAGTTTAAATTTTTCCGAGCCCGCAAGCTCAAGCTTTTCTAAGCCTATGGTGTCCAATCAGAAATTCAGATGTGACGGGAGAACATATTGCTCTCAGATGACATCTTGTGCGGAAGCGACCTATTTTCTGAGAAATTGCCCCAATACAAAAATGGACGGAAATCATGACGGCGTCCCATGCGAGAGGCAGTGGTGCAATTAGCGGGCAACGGTTCTAACAATCACAGGCACGGCGACGTCTACTACATTGCGGCTTCGCCTTCATTTCGCAGCCGCGCATGCTGTTGGCGTTATACGCAAATAGGTCCGAGACGAAGTGCATAAAGTTCGAAAGGCAATTGCAGCATTCATCCTGGCCAGTTCAGCTGGTCTGGCTCTGTTTGGTTTGTTTAGCGAACAGGCCGAGATGTTTTATCTTGCCGGCTTTGTGGGGCTTATTTTGTTTTCGGGCATTTGGCCGTGGGCAAGCAGCGAGGGCGGGAAACAAAATCTGGATTCCGGAAGCTCGGTTGTAGATCTTCCGACAGGGGATTGCCGGTCACGTGCGTAAACCGCTGAAGGTTGCCACCCATTCCACGTGAAGCCTGCCACCCGGACCGGAGCAAGGCTGCCACCCATCGGAGCGTAGCGACGCGGGGTTTCTCTTCTTACTCCGAAGTCTCA
>NZ_JASSVO010000036.1:0-5105 GCF_030541085.1 Marinobacter sp. ST-43 | reverse complement strand
TTACGCTTCTTGGTCTGGTACTCGGCTTCGGAGAAGGTGATCTGATCCATGGTGGCAACGAATCCTGTGCAGTTGACGATGACCGTATTATCGCTGATTTTGAGACTTATTCAGAGCCTCCTTAACAACATGCTCGGCAGATAGGAAAACAACTGTATTGATGAATGGGATGGTTTCCTTGGACTTGCGAGCGGATGCCTGAGTTTTCAGTAATGACGCCAGTTTCTTCGCCTTTCGATCAGCGAGCAAACGGGGGTTATCAAACGCTTTTATGCCGCCCTCAGGCTTTTCCCATACCCAGGTATTCGCGTCACCCCGGATAGCCCCTGGATGTGATTTGATTTCAACCAGGAACAAACCTTTGGGGGTCAGCACCAAGAGATCTACTTCATTGATCGAGCCGTTTTGAGCAATGAATTCAAAATTGGCCCATGCACGGTAGGGCTCATGGTCCGGCAGAATTTCCTTGGCATAATCCAATGCCTCCCGCTCCCATGTGAAATCGGAAGGAGTGATTTGTTTCCACAGGTTTTTCATAATCCAGCGTGCCCCTGACTAACATTGCCGCTTGGGGCGACTGTGCGGGTCTTAATCCATGATTGGATCTCTTCCTCTTTAAAGCGCCATGAGTTGGCTACTTTAAAAGCCGGTATTGCACCCTTAGAGGCCAAGCGATACACGGTTCGTTCGTGCACTTTCAGGTACGCTGCGACTTCTTTAATGGTCAGTATCTGATCAGTCATATCACTTGGCCGGTGTCAAAAGAGTTCAAGGTAGTTCAAATGATTCTCGAGGGCAACTGACGTGATAGATAGGGCGCTCTTGGTCGAAATCCACTCGGTTAAGAGGCCGATTACCACAACTCGTTTTCGATATCACACACTCGGTTCCGTTTCACTTTATGTAACCCTGGAAGACGGATTGCGATTATTGAGATGGCTTATGATCCTGAAACGGCGTGGTTATGTTAATCTCGCGTGCTAATGTGGTGTGAGTATTCAAGGTGCTGCCGCTGCGTGTATCTAGTAGGTAAGTGCG
Source organism: Marinobacter sp. ST-43 (assembly GCF_030541085.1). NCBI lineage: Bacteria > Pseudomonadati > Pseudomonadota > Gammaproteobacteria > Pseudomonadales > Marinobacteraceae > Marinobacter > Marinobacter sp. ST-43. Next base: position 4,067 of record NZ_JASSVO010000036.1, on the reverse strand, counting down.
CTGGGCTGAAGATTTTTTACTGGTTGCTCAGTTCGGTTATTGACCACAATGCTCTGAGGCCAGATTGCCTAGGTGGATTTTCATGAAAGACTGCTCCCGGCGAATTTAAAATAGGTCGTTAAGTCAGCGAAGCTTCTAAGTAAAGGGGGCTCCAACTGACGGTCTTGTTTTCAATTCGCCTTTGGGGCAGCACAGTCAGACAATGGTGTACGATAAAGAATGAACAGTGACTTTTTGGACGCGCACTTTCGCCACTGGGAGGATGCCGACCAGTTGTTTGGAATGGGGTGTTGGGCAAATGCAGACCAGCTATTTGGTATGTGTGCTGAATGTGGTCTTAAAAGGCTAATGCGAGCGTTTGGTATGCCTTTCGATGTGAATCGGGACAGGCCACAAGAAAGGCAGGACAGGGAGCATGCAGACGGCGTTTGGGCGAGATACGAAGCATATCGGAGTGGCCACCATCAAGGGGCTCACTATAGCTTGCCTACGACCAATCCCTATCAGAACTGGCATGTGTCGCAACGATATGCAAACCGGAATCAATTTGATGAGGTTAGAGTCAGGCCGCACCGAGATGGAGCTGAAGAAGTGCGCAAACTGATTCAAAAAGCGAGGCGGGAAGGGTTGATATGATCACTTTTGATGAAATTTTGATGATTGTAAGGGAGGTGCTAACTCCTCATGCAGACTTGATTGAGCGCATGCAGCCTATCATAGTCAATCGTGACCTAAATGGCCGGGTACGCCTGATTGTATCTGCTGATTTCGATAAGGTTTCGCGCGAATCAGTGGTATTGGGGACAATCTCGCAGGAATTAGCAGAACGACTTACTCCGCATGCTTTCCCCCATGAACAAATGATTCTGTACGAGGATGATGTGTCTGCTGTGCTCAGCGAAGCTCCATGCTTTCCGCTTGAAGGTTTGACGGGTGCGATTGTTGCTGACCGTCTAGCTACCGCTGGGCGTTGGGCGAGCATTTCACCCGTGGTTGAAGGTGCGCCTCGCGTAGTTTTTTTTTCGATCAAAGGTGGCGTCGGGCGCTCTACGGCTATGGCGGCGTCCGCTTGGTCACTGGCACAGTCCGGTAAACGTGTATTAGTGATGGACTTGGACCTTGAGTCTCCGGGGTTATCCACCGGGTTGCTACCATCTGAGCGTCGGCCAACTTACGGTATAACTGATTGGTTGGTGGAAGATTTAGTTGATAATGGTGCAACAGTATTCGAGGATTTAGTTGCAACTAGCGAGCTTTCTCATGATGGTGAGATCTACGTGGTACCTGCGCACGGGGCCGATCCTGGGGACTACATAGCAAAGCTCGGAAGGGTTTGGATGCCGAAGTCAGGTGAGGCAGGAAAGATTGAACCTTGGTCCCAACGCCTTAATAGATTAATCACTCGGCTTGAGCAGCGTTGGAAGCCTGACATAATCCTTATGGATTCTCGCTCCGGAATAGATGAGGTTGCCTCTAGCTGCGTAACTGATCTAGGTGCGGGCTTGGTTCTTTTGTTTGCTATTGATGGGGAGCAGACCTGGTCTGGCTACAGAATACTTTTTGACTACTGGAATCAAGCAGGAGTGGCTCGAGAAATAAGGGAGCGCTTGCAATTGGTCGGAGCGATGATCCCAGAAAGGGGGGCAGTCGAGTATTTTGATAGTCTGAAAGAAAGCAGCTGGGATTTATTTTCCGGTGCGCTTTATGATGAGGTGCCACCCGGGGAAACGGCCAGTGAATTATGGAATTTTGACGACAGTGATTCGGGTGCTCCTCATTACCCTTGGCCGATTAAATGGCATCTTGGTTTCGCAGCTCTGACATCTTTGCATGCCCGGCTGGGGAAAATAGACCGAGATGAGGTTGAGTCTATTTATGGCAAGCTTATTGCGGGGCTTAATCTCGCCGCTTCATCGCTAGAGGAAAATAATCATTGTGATTAGCCAGACTCGAAACGCCCTTATAAATGCGCTACCTGTGGACACCTCTTATAGTGGTAGCGCGCCACCACCGGAACATCTATATGTGCCTCCTACCCATCTAAAGGCGTTAAGGCCGGAATGCCAACTGGTTGTTGGCACAAGAGGTGTGGGTAAATCTGTATGGACTGCGGCTCTGAATGATAGGGCGCTGCGCCGAAGGCTTGGTTCGTCAATTCCTCAGTTAGATCAGGCTCATATCCGTATTGGGTTTTCTGAGCGACCAGAGCCTAATCTTTATCCTGATTCAGAAACGTTTACGCAATTGATTCATCAGGGGTACGATCCTTTTGCCGTTTGGCGCGCAGTCGTAATTAGGTGGGCTGTCGAGTTCCTTGATCGAAATCTCCCATGCGCAAGCTGGAAAGAGAGCGTTGAGTGGGTAGCCAGTAACCCAGAAGAAATTGCACAGGCAATGAGTGAAGTTAACGAGCAGTTCAGCGCAGAAGGTGTATACGGCATTATCCTGTTCGATGCTTTGGATAGGTTGAGCAGTGACTGGCTCATCATGGATAAGATCGTTCGTGGACTTCTACGCGTCGCTCTTTGGCTGAAGCCTTACGCATGCCTATCTGCGAAAATCTTTTTACGAGAAGATCAGCTGGAACGTACGGTAACTGACTTTCCTGATGCATCCAAATTGACGGCGACCAAGGCTGAGCTGTCTTGGGAGCCACATGATTTACATGGGCTGTTATGGCAGTACTTGCTTAATGGGCCGGGTGAACATGGGAATATCCTACGTGAGATTTATACACGCAAATTAGGCATTGAACCTCTGCATGATCAGGATCGTTACCTTCCTAATGATCAGGTAAAAAGGGAGACGCCGGCTCAACGTACGCTATTTGAGTCCCTCGCTGGACCTTGGATGGGGAGAGATCGTCGCAGGGGGGTTCCTTACGTTTGGACTGTCGGACACCTCGCGGATGGGCAGGGGCGTACGTCCCCCCGCTCTTTTATCGCAGCTATTCGCCAAGCAGGGGAAGACACATCTGAGCGTTATCCGGAGCATCACTACGCTTTACATTTTGAAAGTATCAAGCGTGGGGTGCAGAAAGCTTCGGAAATTCGAGTTAGCGAACTTGCAGAGGATTATCCCTGGGTTCGTGCTGTGCTCGATCCTTTACGTGGATTGACCGTGCCGGTTGCTTTTGAGGTCATATCCCAGCGTTGGACCGACTACTTTCCAAGGGGGCCCGAAGATGCAAATGCAGGAGGGCGTTTGCCTCCTCAGCATGCCGAGAAGGGCTGGAGCGGCGTAAGAAATGATTTGCTCACCGTTGGCGTTTTTGAAGAACGGAAAGACGGGCGTATCGACATGCCAGATTTATATAGGGTTGGCTTTGGTTTGGGTCGCAAAGGCGGCGTAAAACCTAAGAATAGCGGACGCTCATCCTAGATGGGCATCCGCTTCTTGTAGTCATAAATTTTTGCAGGATTTTATGATTAGGTGAGGTAAAGAAGACTAGGCAAGCCTCGGGAGGGAACGTCTACCCAAGGCCACTGTCGTCCACAACGTTTTCTGAAATAATTAAAGGCCCCAGCCCCTGGACGTTCCATGCCGCATATCACGCTCGACCTGTTTTTCCTGCAACCACTCATGGATTTCCGAATCGATCCAGCCTACAGATTTACCACCCAGTGATATCGGTCTGGGGAACCTGCCCAGATCGGTGTACTTATAAATAGTGGACCTAGCCAGGCCGGTTTTCTCGATCACCTCTGCAAGTCTCAGAACTCTCATAACACCACTCCTATTTTCATCCATAATATTTGCTGGAAATCAGCGACATGCCAACACCGGGAATTCGGTGCTGGCACGATTGCCATTATTCGCCACAACTCGTGCAGGGCCATGCCACTTTCTGTTGGTAATGTTTTTAGAACACAACAAGAAAGGAGTGCTGCTATGGGATTTGTTTCGTGTCTTGAGGATCAACAAAAGCGGTTTGAATCGGACTGCCATGCGTATTCCAGACCAAGGTTGCCACTGATTCCAGACGAAGCCTGCCACCCATTCCACGCGAAAGCTGCCACTGATTCCACGGCAAAGCTGCCACCCTGGCAGGCTGCCTGATTTCCCCA
>NZ_JASSVO010000035.1:0-6318 GCF_030541085.1 Marinobacter sp. ST-43 | reverse complement strand
TCATGCGGGCATCCCGCTGGTCGGTCAGCGTCTCGGCCAGTCGCTGGGTTAGCCGGTGTTGTTTATCGACTTCGCGCAGTAACAACACACCGGCATCCGAGGTGATATGGCCTCCGGAGAAGTCGGTTTCAATCTGGCGGCGGGAAAGTGGCGAGAAGGTCAGTTTTTGAGGTACCATTTTGGATAGCGGTTGTTGGTGTTGATTGATGGTGTAAGGTCCTGAAATTTTAACACTTTCAGCCGCTTTCTTTTATCCCCTCATGAGAAATTCGGGCTAGACTGCCCCTTGATTCACAACAGATAATAGATCACCTGCTCAATGGGGGCAGGGGGCTTCTGGGCACACCAATTAATCATGGTTGGTGCCGATAACATGCTGGAGAATATTTTGATTAGTTGCCCCAAGTGTGAAGGGGTGTGAGTATGGTGCTACTATGATTTCCCTGATGATTGACCTAAAGGAGAAGCTCATGAAATGTCCAGTATGCGAGAGTGTTGATCTGACGATGGCCGATCGACAAGGTGTGGAAATTGATTATTGCCCCAAATGCCGGGGCGTGTGGCTGGACCGGGGGGAGCTGGACAAGATCATCGAGCGTAGTGCCGTAGAACTGGCGCCGCCACCACGTCGCGAGCCAGAACCCCGAGGCTATGACAAGCACGGCGGTTACGGCAAGCATGGAGGCCATGGCAAACATGGGTATCGCCGCAAGTCCTGGTTGTCGGAAATTTTTGATTAGACAGGTTTGTTCAGGCGGCGCAACTCGGGTGGACATGGGCCTGCCTGGTGTCACCGCGGCGCAGGATCCTTACGTCTGGACTTTGACCTGGGGCCTTGACGCGCACCGCGGTCATCTGGTGGTCAAGGATGCGATACGTTGTGTTGGCGGAGGTGAACGTCACCCTTAGAGGAAGCAAATCATGGGACATCATCTTTTCCGGCGACCCAAACACAGACGGTATCGCGACATGGGTGGGTATTATGAGGGCGATGACCATTCCGGCTATCGCGAACGCAGAGCCCTGCCGGTGCTGAATATTCCGACCTCGGTCATCGTGGCCGGGCTGGTCATATGGTCTGCGCTTTCGCTCGGCGCTTGGTGGCTGGTCGATCCGGTCCTCTCCTGGATCTCCGGTGCAGCCGGGCCACTGGCCGATACCGGAGCGGGGCTTGCGAAGTGGTTTGGCCTTGGGGAGGAAGCCACGGCTTTACGTGATGCGGCCAATATTGAGGGGCTGCTCGGCTGGGCGGGTGGATCGATTCATTTTCTTGTCAAGACGGTCGTTCTGCTGGTTTGGGTTGCAGGGCTGATCGCGCTGATTGCAATACCCGCTGTCCTGCGACGAGGACAACGGCGACAGTAGTGCCCGAAGACTGATCGGAACCACCTTGCGCATGACATCCGAACCTCCGGTCATGACCGGACCGCTTCTCTTTCTCGACCATGTCGAGAAATATGTGTTACGGCTCTCTGTCCTTTTCATTGCGGACAATGGCGAGTGCCCGGAGCCAATCGAAACGGTCCACGGCGTACATACAGCGGAAATCCTCGCGGAATACGATCATATGACCGTTTGGCGAGCACGCTTCGACCTGCCCGCAAACCGCTCGTCCTGTTATGCCTGGAACGGCCAAAGTTACTCCTTGGCAAGTGATTTTCGAGGCGATATACGGATCGCCTATGTGTCCTGCAACGGCGAGCAAATCGGCGATCTGGAGCGCGAAGGGTCCGAGCGCAATGCGATGTGGGCACGCCTGACAGAAGATCACCGGAACGCGCCGTTTTCCCTGCTGCTGCACGGTGGCGATCAGGTCTATGCTGACCAAGTCACCGAGGGTCACCCCCTGAGCGAGGACTGGCCCGAACATATCCCCAAGGATCCTTCGCGCGCCGATCTTGCCGATTTGCGCCATTATTTGCGCGAACGCTTCCTGGAGCGCTACGTGGCGCTTTATCGTGCGCCGGAATTTGTCTGGATCGCCGCGCGCGTGCCGTCTCTCATGCAGTGGGACGACCACGATATTTGCGATGGCTGGGGATCGCTACCGGGGTCGAAGACCGACACACCGGTCGGCCAAATCCTGTTTGATGTTGCCCGCGAGAGTTTTTTGACCTTTCAGCATGCCGCAGTAGATGGTGATCTGCCTGAACGGTTCCACGATCCTGCCGGGCTGCATCTGGGCTGGAGTGTTCGCACAGCCGGTCTGCGCCTCCTTGCACCTGATATGAGGTCGGAGCGTACGCGCCACGAGGTAATGGGGGACGGCGGCTGGAAGATGATTCGAGCTGAGGCCTCGACCCCGGTGCAGGGTCACACGTTCCTGATGTCCAGCGTGCCGTTGCTGGGTCCACGCCTGTCGGTGCTTGAGGCTCTGATGGTCGCCATCCCCAAAATGCAGAAATACGAGGACGATCTGCGCGATCAGTGGCAAAGCCGCGCTCACCGTGACGAATGGTGCGATATGCTTCGGGTGATCCGGGACATGGCGCTTGCCAACGGCCATGATGTCACGGTGCTTTCGGGGGAAATCCACCTGGCGACGCGTGCCACGATGAAGCTCGGCGCCGGTCGCTGGTTACACCAGCTGGTTGCCTCGGGCATTGCGCATCGCGCCCCGCCAAGGGTGTGGGCACGAATTCTGGGGGCCCTTGCACAATTTGGTGAATCGCCGCTCAAGGCGTGTCCGATCCGAATCCCATGTATCCCCGGTCAGAAGTCGCGCTATATTGCGGAACGCAACTATCTGGTGCTTGAGCGGCGTTCAGATATATGGCGCGCCCGTTGGGCTCTGGAAGAGAGCGGGATAACACCGCCCCTTATTCTGTGATAATAATCTTCACACATGTATGTAAGGCCGCTAGCGCGGTCGTCGGAGTTTGCGCAGCCGATGATCCAGCACCAATGACCTGTAAATTGTGTGTTATTACCTGCCTTTTTCAATCCGTCATTCACGTCAAGCAGAAGCTCGAACAAATGAACACGCCTTGTATCCCCATCCAGGAAGAGTGGTCCGAGAGTTTGTTCGATCCACTTCATTGGGAGCTTCCTGCAACGGCTTCCTGTTGTCTGGTTGATTACACCGACATTTCCGCATTGGATACCCTACCCACGGGTGTAACAGGTGGAGCAAAACGAAATGCGAGCAAGCGCAGTGCGTTGAACACGACGACAATAGTCGACCCTTCGTGAACCGCCACCGCAGGTCCAATCCCAAGACCGAGAATCGTCGCGGGAACCAGCAAGGCAACAACGCCCAGGCTGAACCACAGGTTCTGTCGAATGATTGAGCTCGTCGACCGGCTCAACGCCACGGCGAAGGGCAAATGGTTCAGGTTATCCGCCATCAGAGCCACATCGGCGGTTTCCAGCGCGACATCCGAGCCCGCCGCGCCCATGGCAATGCCGACTGTGGCGTTCGCCATCGCGGGAGCGTCGTTGACGCCGTCGCCAACCATCGCTACTTTAGCCTCTGCGCGCAGTTTTTTGATCGTCTCCACCTTATCATCGGGCATCAGATCACCGCGTGCCTCGTCAAGGCCGACAGCCCGCGCGACAGCGTCCGCGACCTGCTGATTGTCGCCAGAGATCATGATCATCCGGCGAATGCCGATCGTGCGCAGCGTCTCTATCACCGCCGGTGCCGCTTCGCGCGGCGTATCCATCAGCCCAATCACGCCAAGATATCGGTCGCCTTGGCGAACAACCATCGTGGTGCGGCCGTTCGCTTCCAATGCTTCTATTTGGATCTTCAGAGAAGGAGGAATGGCAGGGCCGCCAATCTCCGCGAACAGGTCATCCTTACCGATGTAGGTTGTCTCGCCCTCGACGTCTGCCACGACCCCGCGGCCCGTAATGCTGCGCAGGTTCAATGACTCGGCGGCAGGCGTATCGCCCAGGCGTTCGCGTCCACCCCTGACAACGGCAGCGGCGAGGGGATGGTCGCTCAACATCTCGACCCCAACCGCCACCCGCAGAAGCTCCTCTTCCGCTACGTCATCGGCCGTCACCACATCGACGAGCTTCGGCTTGCCTTCTGTCAGTGTGCCGGTCTTGTCGAAGGCGATGGCCGTCAGCCGCCCCAGATTTTCGAGCGGGGCACCGCCTTTGATCAGAACACCGCCACGGGCGGCGCGTGCGACCCCGCTGAGAACCGCGCTTGGCGTCGCGATCGCAAGCGCACAGGGGCTTGCCGCTACCAGTACAGCCATGGCGCGATAGAAGGTGTCGCTGAAAGGTTCGTCGACGACGAAGCCCGCAAACAAAAGCGCAACGGCAAGAACCAGAACCGCCGGTACAAAGATGCGTTCGAACCGGTCGGTCAGGCGCTGGGTGGGCGATTGGTTGGTTTCGGCCTCGTTCACCATCTTGACGACGCGGGCGAGGGTCGAATCCGCCGATGTGCGCGTGACTTGAATTTCCAACGCACTGCCGCCGTTGATCGTACCGGCAAAGACACGGTTTTCGGCATCCACGAGGTCGGGTTTTTCCGCGGCAACGGTCGCATCCCCGACGGGTGATTTGTCCACCGGCACGCTCTCGCCTGTGATCGGTGCTTGATTGACGCTGCTTTCACCCTTGATGACGAACCCGTCCGCGGCCAGACGCTCGTTCGGCTTCACCAGCACGATGTCACCGACCCGCAAAGCATCGACGGCGATCTCTTCGACCTTGGCATCCCGGCGCACGGTGGCGGTTTTGGGCGCCAGGGCGCCAAGCGCTTCGATGGCCCGCTTGGCGCGACCCATGGCATAGCCTTCCAGCGCATGGCCAAGACTGAAGAGGAGCAGCAACAATGCGCCCTCGGCCCATTCACCAAGCGCTGCCGCGCCCGCCGCCGCCACCAGCATCAGAAAATCAATCTCGAACCGGCCAGTGCGCACACTGTCAATAGCCTCGCGCAGGGCGTAGTAGCCGCCGAAGAAATAGGCGGGCACGAGGACGAACAGGGGTGCCCATGGCGGCGTCGCCACGAACTTCGGCAAAAGCCAGCCAATCAGCAACAGCGCACCGCACAAGGCCACAAAAATAAGTTCCGTTTGCGCACCAAATATGCCGCCATGCTCATGATCGTGTGCTTCTCCAGTCGGCTCATGCGGTCTGGATTCGTCTTGTACCAGCGACAGTCTCATGTTCTGAAGGGCATTGCGCAGAGTGTTTTCATCAGTTTGCCTTCGATCAAATTCAATCCGCAGCGGCCCCTTGGCATTGGCCTCGGCCTCTACAACCCCCGGGAGACTGCGCAGCTGTGCGCTGACCGCTCTTGCCCGACGTTGATCCGGAATACCTTCAACCTGCCACACGAGGTGCCCGAACTGAGAGGTAATCTCTGCCCCGAACGCCTTGGCGACTTCGCGGACTCGTTCAAGCGAAAGCAATGCGGGGTCGTAATGAATACATAGCTCCATGCCCCCACCGCTTTCTGTATTGCGAACGTGGGCGATAGAGACACCTTCACGAGTTTCCAGGCTCTCGGCTAGCCGCTGTGCACAAGCCCCATGCGCATCCGGCGTGTCGGGAAGGAGGAGCGGGAGGTCAAGGCGAAGTGTTTTTTCCATGGTTGCACATCCTATCTTTTGTTGAAACCAAAACGCGACTGGGATCGGTACCTGGAATATGCTGCGAGACAAACGCAAAGCCGCAGGCACACAACGCTGCTGCCGCGTAGGCTATCATGCTGGCTTCGCGGCGGTGCCATAACCGATCCATTCCGGTCAGCCCGCCCAACACCGTGCTGGCGATTGTTTTGCTCGCAAGCTGCAACTGAAATTTCCAAGCCAACTTCTTTCTCCAGTGTTTTTGTCTTTATCCGTTCAAGTAGGCGTAGATGATATATTCTGCACCGAATTCACTGCTTGTCGCTTCTGCCCGGTGTGTGCGTCAGGTTGACAATACGCGACACCAATCGACATGGAGTACATGGGGCTTATTGCAAGCGCAATGCGAGCTGACGCGTTATTGCCTCCTCTACTGATTTTCTACATGATATCCCTGTGTGATGTGTTCTTGGGCCTCACGGGCATCCAGTTCCCTAGCCCGGATTTCTCATGAAGAAGGTAGCATGAGGAAGGAAGAAGCGGCTTAAAGTGTTAGAATTCAAGTTCCTACACAAAAACCCACACTAAAAGCCGCTATCCAAAATGGTACCTCAAAAACTGACCTTCTCGCCACTCTCCCGCCGCCAGATTGAAGCCGATTTCTCCGGAGGCCATATCACCTCGGATGCCGGTGTGTTGTTACTGCGCGAAGTCGATAAACAACACCGGCTAACCCAGCGACTGGCCGAGACGCTGACCGACCAGCGGGATGCCCGCATGA
>NZ_JASSVO010000034.1:0-7982 GCF_030541085.1 Marinobacter sp. ST-43 | reverse complement strand
GAGACTTCGGAGTAAGAAGAGAAACCCCGCGTCGCTACGCTCCGATGGGTGGCAGCCTTGCTCCGGTCCGGGTGGCAGGCTTCACGTGGAATGGGTGGCAACCTTCAGCGGTTTACGCAGCTATCGCCGTGACCGGAAACCGTGTGTCTTTTCGCAACTTACACGCGACTCTGACAACACTGCCCAACTCAAGTGTCGCTCTCACCTTCGACGAAAAAAAGCATGGAACTATCATTAAGTCTCGCAGCGAGATCGAATCCGAATTCGGGAAAACCCTTCATCTAATTCCGAAAGGAAAAACCGCTGCGCCAAAAGCGCTCGACCTATCGATTACAGATCTGGAGGAACTGAAACGACGTTCTGCCTATCTCGAGGAATTGCAGCGGCATACGGAAAAGAATGGTGTTGGCGGGGTTAAAATTCGACGACAGGTCATTGCAAGGGTGGCTCGGGAGATCAACGACGCGCGTCCGATCTCTCCGGCAACTCTTGGGCGGTGGGCAAAACAAGCGCACGAGCACTCTCACGGCATCGCATCTACGCTAGGGACGAAAAAGCGCTGTCGCAAATCCTCCTTCTCACAAGATATCCAGGATTTGGCGCTCGAAGTCATTGACGACTATTACCTCCAGCTCGGGAACCCAACGGTTCAGTATGCCTATGACTGCTTTACCGAAGAGTTTGAGGCCAAGTTTGGAAAGAAGGTTAAACGACCCTGTCGAGAAGTCTTCCGGAAGTGGGCCTCACAAGCGTGCGACCCGATCGAATTCATCGAAAGACGAGAAGGTCGGCGCGCTGGAAAGGCAGCCCGGCGCAATGCAAAGAAGAAATTCCGGACCGAACGGATTCTGGAGCGCGTAGAAGCCGATGCGGTAAATCTGGCGATCGGTGTCACTGATGAGGAAGGTCGATATCTTGGACCTGTGACGCTGTTTGCCGTGATCGACGTTTACTCTCGGTCGATTCTAGGTCTGATTGCCCAAGTCGGCAGAGGCGAATCCTCGGGCTCAGTGATTGACAGCTACAAACATGCAATTGGCCCGAAGTCCCCTGACCTCCTTCCCAATGGTGTTCAAAACGACTGGCCGATGTATGGCACGCCAGAGACGTTTGTGAGCGACGGGGGTTCTGGTTATGTAAGCGTTCAGACCCAGTCTTTCCTGCTCGACGCAGGGTCCCAATCCCAGATCGTGCAAACCTACGCCGGATGGCGCAAGCCTTTCATTGAACGATTTTTCCTGACGCTACGCACTCGCTTTGCACAGACATTGCGGGGCTACTGCGGGAAACATACGGATCGGCCTAATCTGGATGCAACGATCAAAGAGAAAGCATCCATGACGTTGCAGGAATTTCGCAACGCTCTCTATGAGTGGGTCATCGATGAATATCACCAAACTGCTCACCGAGGTCTTAACGGTAAAACGCCCTACGAAGTCTGGGAAGAGCGGGCGCGTGAGTTTCCACCCCAATTGCCTGCCAACTTCGAGCGAATTAGATTCACCATGGGTGAAACCAGGATGTGCAAGATCTCTGGAGATCACGCCCACCAGGGCATTCAGCTCAATAAGCTGCGCTACAACGACAATGAAGACAGGCTCAAGCATATCGGCATGACTCTTCGAAGAATGGGGCGGCCAGCCGAGGTCCAAGTAGAGTACACGCACAACGACGTTCATTCGGTTAACGTCGTTGATCCCATCACCGACGAGGCATTCCAAGCTTTTGTATCAGACTTGGACATCAAGCCAGGCACAACGTTCGCTGAGTTGAAAGCTCAGCGGGGAAGCACCTATGCCAACAAAGGCTTCACAGGCCGGCGCAAGTCTAGATCAAGCCTAACCGTCACTAATGCCAACGAAGCACACGATGCCAACATGCGACGAGTTGGCTCGCGGCAAACCCAGCGTGCTCCTACCAACGCTATTTATGCAGAACTGGTGCGACCCATAGAGGAAGAGGACACCCTTCCTCGTCCGACTGTCCGCAGGAGCTCGATGAGGACTGAAACGCTTGAACTCAGCTCAGAAGAATATGGTGCGGATGGAGAATACGAAGATGATTGATTGCGATAGCAGACGCTACCTAGGACTGAAGCCGGCGACGGTCGCTTTTGCGGACTGGCGAACAAGACACGACCGCTTCAAACAAGCAGTTGGTGACATTCTGCGAACCCATGCAATGTCTGGTGTAGAAGGAGTTGGGATGCTGCTGATGGGGATACCAGGGCTGGGAAAATCGTCAATCCTTGCGTCCTATATCAAGCATCATCTCGCAGAGCGCGATGATTTAGAGAGTCCTGGTCGCTCGAAAGAGCCCATCATTCTTGTCTCTGTACCTGCGGAGCCGACGCTTAAGACGCTGATCCAGGAGATCCTCCTGGCGTCGAGCTATGAGGGATCAATTAAGGGTACCGTTGGAGAGCTCAAACAGAAGCTCAACGAATTTATCCAAGAGCGAGGGGTAGAACTGCTCATTTTCGATGAGTTTCAGCATTTTCTGCGCGAGCAAGCGAAGTCCAATACAAGAGGTGTTGTAAATCACATCAAACTAATGATGGATAAGCACAAGCTGGCCGTGGTGATGGCTGGCACACCCGCGGGCTACAGATCAATTGCTCACTACGACGAGCTGTATCAACGATTCGCTCAACGCCAGACGCGTCTCACCCCGTTTCAAATTGACTCGGAAGAAAATCGTCAAGCTTTCGGTTCGTACCTGAGAGCCTGCGCGGGTTTTCTTAAGCGCCAAGGCGTCGAGCTCACTCCGTTGGCTAAGAAAGAAATGATGGTGCGCGTTTACGTCGCGACAAAGGGAATCCCTCGATTGATCGCAGGGCTCATAATGATGGCACTTGAAAGCACAGAGCACGAAACGGTGATTACTCAGAAAGATCTTGCTGAGGGCTTCGCTAAAACGGCAATGAACCCGGATCTCGGAAACTTCAATCCATTTTGTGCAAGTTACGAACGGGTCCTCGAGCGTGCGGCTAAAGCTCAGAAGAAAGCAGCGAGTGAAGATTTAAAGAACTGGGACATTCATTGATGAAACGATTCGCTATCCGGCCGGAACCTCACCCTGACGAATCGTTCAACGGTTTCCTATTGCGCGTTGGCAAACTCAACTGCGTCTTTAAGCCGGCCGAAATCCTCGACTCTCTGGGCATACAGACCACTGCCGCGTCCGGAAATTCCGGGTGGCTCGAAGCTCCATCGAGGGAAACGTTCAGAGCACTGGAACGTAGACTTGAGAGGTCTTTAGAGAGCCATCGGGTACGATTTAAAGCACGAGATCAGCTTCCGTGGCTACGGTCAGAACATCGGATGATTCACGATTTACGGCTTGGATTCCCCCGTATCTGTCCAAGCTGTGTGTCGGAGCAAGGCTTTTTGGACTGGCGGTGGGGACTTGCTGTAACGGCTCATTGCCCGAAGCACGAATGTTTGCTGCTAGAGAGCTGTCCTAGCTGTCACAAGAAGCTCAACTGGGGAGGGAGCTTGCTTATTGGCTGCCCTTACTGCGAAAAAAACTGGGACGAGATGGAGCTCAGCCGCGCATCTGAGGTCACCGAGACGGAACGTCAGCTCTGGGAAGAGATGGGCTCGGATTTCAGCGACCCGGACGAATTACGCTTTAGAGATATTTGCCTAGCGATCAGCGTCGCCATGCGCCCGTTCGACGTGATTCACGAGCCGGTCAAACATTGCCCCAACCTCAGCGGCCATTCGGATTTTGTAAGTCGGGCGTATCTCCTTCTCGATAGCTCAGATTTGAACGCATCCTGGCGCAAACAGTGTCATCAACGAAGACAAGCGGTCCGCTTTCTAGGCACTAATTTCGTAGAGGCCCGTGCGACCTGTTCAGCGCTCACCTGGAGCGAAACTGGCGAGGCCCCAAAGAGGAAGCTCGGCTCACGGCTGAGACATCCTGTCTGAAGCACGATTTTCCTGAAGTCACGGAGTACATTTCCCAGTCGAGGCGAGACAGGAAGCTCGAATCGAAAGGAAGTTCAGGCTATCGATATCATGTCACTGTTCAGTCATTCGCGGAGATTACCGGCATGAGCATGGAATCTGCGCAGGATTTCTTTCGAGGCGACACCTTACTTGCTCACAAAAATGTGCGCTTCTCTCGCAGCCGCAGATTCGATCTACGGCAGTTCCGTGGAGTCATTCGTGCGCTACCGGATCCCGAGGATTCGATTGAAATTTTCCCGAACAACCCAGCGTTCAAGAAGCATTTGACTACGTTTGGGCAACTCGCCCATGACGTCATACTTCGTCGAATCCTCGGCGGATTCTCGAAAGCCCGTGGAATTCAGAGCCTATTTCTTAATCGGTGCCAATTTGAAAAGTGGCTAACTGATCAGCTTTTCCGAAACGCAAAAAGAGAACTGAAACTTGAACAGGTCACCGATGCTCTCGATTGTACGACTCAGAACGTACGTGATCTCGTAAAAGCTGACGTACTCAAATTGGCGAAAAGCCAAAACGGCCAACCTAGGGTCCGTGGCCGGTCTTTTTGTGAGCACGTCATGCTTTCAGCATCGGCGGGAAAATAAGCGGTTAACCCAAAGGGGAGCATGCCACTATCGGCCGTAATTTGGCTTAATGCTTAACCCCAGTTTATATACCAGCTCAGAGGCATTTAGGCATAATGCGCCCTAACTAAAGTGAACTACAGTGATATCTGGGTTCCGTCATATGGGCCTAAAGTCCAGCATAGCGATATTCTGAGGAGTCATGCACGTGGCATCCAGCAACTAATTGTGTTGAGTACGTGATCACGATTGCAGGAAATAGGGCGTCACGTCTGGTCGAAAAGCACGCTGAACTCTATGCTTGGGTAATCGAACATTTTGCCGTGCGAATCACAATGGAACATAGTCTATTGATTCTTAGGGAGAAAGCACTTGAATCAGAAAAAAGATCAGCCGCGTAAAAGGGTTGCCGTTAGGTTCACAGTGGATTTCACCTCAAGTGAGGCGGCAAAACAATTACGGCGCTCAGAATTTGAGGAGTCCGTAAAAAAAGAGTCTGACTTGTATGGAAAGAAAAACAACGAGAGCGAACTGTAGGTAACATTTCTATCGTCTGCCGCTTCTTTGAAAACTCTGGACCGGGGTAAGTCCAGTTGATTGGCGTTGCGGGATGATAGAAATGGATACAGTGTCATTCAGAAGCCCTTGAAATGAACTCCATTTGAAATTGCTGTTTACCGCTACAGGAGGAATTCGAGATCGCTCAACTTTTTAATTAGGAGTACACAGCCTCCAAAACTCGCTTCACCCGGTCTATACAATCAATTGCCTGCTTTCGTGAAAGAGGAAGCGTGCGCATCTTCTTGGTTTTTTCGGGGTGCATTACCTCATTCCCATACTCTCGAATTGCGTCCATGTCAGTGGCCACATGTGGAAGAATTTCGCCGGCGTGACCTATCAAATATCTCAGTGATTTCGGGCGCCCCTTTCCAGATCTATCATTCTCGTAGGCCTCGTATCCAAGACTGCCAGCGCGATCTATCAGAGCATATTCCACGACTCCACGTGACATGGCTGCAACGCTTTGCCAGTTTCCGAAGATGAAAGACCTGTAAATCTCCTTGATTCTCACCCGGACGTGGTATGGAAGCATATCCGACCGTCGACTTGAGACTACGGGCTTCAATTCCTTCATATTCGCGTGCCACTCGTCAGGCTCAAAGAATTTGGCCGAAACGAGCTCCTTAAGAGCGACCAATTCCTCATCCGCCATATACTCCAAATGTTCCGGCGGGTCATAATCAAGAAGGTCTTCCAATCGTTCCGTTGCGAGGTCAAATGCATCGAGAATCGGAGTCGATTTCTTAGAAGATCCGGACAATTCTCCGAGGGTCAAACCGCTCTCAGCCAACAAATCCTCAAGCGTGACTCCTTTCGCGTCCCCGAAGATCGCAATATTACGAATTACATCCGCACGGGGCTGATATTCATTCTCGAAATAGGTTAACAGCGATTTTGAGCCGCTAAATAATGGCACCTCTGAATTTGCTACCCCGCCCTGTAGGTAGTTGCGCACCTTTCTCGCGGCGTGGTCAATGCGCAATAGCTTTCCTTTAATGAGTTCAGCCTGCCCTTCTTCTAGGGATGATAGATCAAGATCCTCAAGCGATGAGATCTTTAAGACCTCTTTCAATTCTTGCCGGACGAACGCAAGGAGGTGGTTTATGTCCATATCGTATACCTAACGGTTCAGCGGTCAGTTATATGGAGTGCTGATTGCCAATCATGATCGTACGTTCAAGAAATGGAAGCCCCCCTACCGGACAAGCTGAGAAAGGCTTAAACCGTGGATCACCACAAATCAAACTTAAGCGGTAGTCCGGTGCCTCTTCCAGCAAAAGCATCAGAGCTTAGGGTTCTACTCCGTTTCCAAGAATGGTTCTGGAACCGCCTCGGGCCCAGCTACTTATTGGACTTCTCCATTAGAAGGTGGGAGTGATGAGCTTAAAGGCTGTCTTTTGCTTTTAAGCTTGCAAAACGGAAGGTACCCATTCCCAAAAGACCGGCAATAAGCAGAGCGATTGAGTGAGGCTCAGGAACCTTTACTGGAGCATGATCAGTCCAGAGTCTCTGCTCAACATTGAGTCTGAAGCTGACAATTTCACCTTGACTAAAACCATAACTATCCAGGCTAGGCGGGAAGGTCATTCCCACCTCACCATCTGTCATAAATACCTCATCGAAGATGGTTTTTGCTGTTTCTACCGGCAAAAGACTGGAGTCTACCGAGACAGCAGTTACTCGAGCTCGAAGTGAAGATCGGACTAAACGACCATCGGATAACTGCTCAACACCAACGATCGGCATTGAAGACCACTTCCCTATTACTCCGGCAAAATCATCAAAAACTCCGAACCCCAACCAAGAAAATCCATAACCTAATCGAATCCCTTGATTGTCCCCACGCAGAATTTCAGTGACCATTTCATCTGAGAACCCTATTTGGAAAGACCCGGCAAGCGAGCTGAAGCTGGGTTCTCCACTGTTACTTGTTGTTTGAGCATCCAAGCTCTCATTCTGGATTCCGGCAAGATTCGATATTAGATTCACACCTAACTCATTCCACCCGCTACCGACTTGGAGGGCAGCCTTTGAAGCATACGAGGCAGCATTGAGAGAGCAAAGCGCGCCAGCTCCGAAAACACCGGCAGCGTCGCAGCCGTCCCAAAAGCTGTTATCTCCAAGATTCCCAGACTGACTTAATCGCTCGTAAACCGCTCCAACATTCAATCGGTCCAGTTGTGTTGTCAGACCATCCTCGAACGCTATGCCGGTTTCGTATGAAATAATCCCTGAGCGTGCGACTGTGCTGATCAGCATGATGAAAACAAAAGGCAATAAACGCATTACGTTCTCACAAGTGGGTCGGGGTCAATCAGTTTAGCTTGTACAACACTCAAGCTGTGTACTCGCCAAGCGCTAACTAGACAGATCTCACTTGCAATACGCATGCCCTACATATAGGCATCTGTTTTTACACACACAATTTTCTTACTTTGGGAAGATGTGTAAGGTTTGTCGACGCTTAATGGTACAGTGTTGCGGGAGGAGGGCCTGCACTATGATCGATAATACCCGAGTGATTAAAAGGACCAGGATTCCGTGAAAGATCGCGTTCTCATGATTCACCCATCATCGGATATTCCGTTCTTACCACCGTTTGAGGAGTTTCTCCGCCTCAGTGGGTTTAGTGCGGGAATGCCGGGGATGATTCGCGACTTGGGGCTTCAACTAGGAAAAGTGCCGCCGTCGGACAAAACGCTGAAAAGCGCTTTCACCAAGCCTGTGACCCGATCCACGGCAAATTGCATATTCCGGCCCATCGTGACCGCTCACTCCGTTTTATCGTGACCGATTTCGGGCGTTTTTCCGGAATCACCGGTCACGTTCCTCCGGAATCACTGCCAACACGCTGGAATTCTTCAACTTTATCCGGCATACC
>NZ_JASSVO010000033.1:0-8318 GCF_030541085.1 Marinobacter sp. ST-43 | reverse complement strand
AGTTGAAATCCCAGATCCGGATACTGAGCCGCCGAACACGGGGCCACTCACTGGCCCAGGTGATCGCAGATCTGAAAGAGACCCTGCTTGGTTGGAAAGCGTACTTCGACGCAGCCGAAGTGCTGAGCCCGCTGCGGGACCTGGACAAGTGGATACGGCGGAGAATGAGAAGTTACGTGTGGAAGCAATGGGGCCGAAGGGGGTATCGTGAGCTGAGAAAGCGGGGTGTCCCGGTCAGATTGGCCTGGAACACCGCCAAATCGGCCCACGGCCCGTGGCGGTTGAGTCACTCGCCGGCACTGCGGGAAGCCCTACCGGCCCGGTTGTTCCGGAGCTATGGACTGCCGGAACTGGCAGTGCGGTAACGGGTTGAATCAAGTCACTGAATCGCCGTGGTACGTGATCCGTATGCCCGGTGATGTGGGAGGAGGGGCATCGTGAGGTGCCTCCCTATCCCGATTATGTTCACAAAGAGTCAGGTTTCGTCATATGAAACTCGAGAATATTGAACTGCTGATTGATGGCTCAGGCGAAATCACTATTGGTAGGGTTGGCCCGGTTAGCTGTGCGGCGACTGCATCTGATGAAGATCAATGCCTTGCAATGTTAGTCCGCCGGCCTGAAGAGTCATTCGAAGATTTGCTTACACGATTGGATCGCGCCATTGCAGATGCCGTAGAGGACCAGATATTTGTGGATGAAATAAATGGATAGCCTGTCAAATCTCATACACTGTTGTGACGAGATGCCGAGTGATGGCGTTTCAATCTGTTGGGGGCCAGCCCGTTTTGGCTCTGAAGACCTTGGTTGGTGTTTGGTTATTGAGCGGGTAGCAACAGAGGATGACTTACAGGAAAATCAATATCTTGAGGAAGTGGGTGATACGCTCTGGACTACAGCAGTCGAAATTAAGTGTTGTCCGTATTGTGGTGTTGGGCTCACTGATGCGCGATCCGTCATGTCCTCTGAGGACTTCGGTTATTTTATCCACATTGATTCTTCGGGGTGGCTGGGCAGGCGCTGCTAACACGAAGAAGAACATAACCAGTGCAGGCACGGCGACACCCACTACATTGCGCCTTCGGCTCCATTCCGTAAGCGCGCATGCTGCAAGCGTTATATTTCAAGGAGTGAACTTTGGAGCTCGTAATAGGGAATAAAAATTACTCGTCATGGTCGTTAAGGCCTTGGCTACTTTTGTCAGTCCACAAGTTACCTTTTAGGGAAGTGCGGATTCCGCTGAATCAAGACGACACATACACTGCGCTTGCCCAGCATACCGATGCAGGGAAAGTCCCGGTTCTCAAAGACAATGATCTGGTCATCTGGGATTCACTGGCAATTTGTGAGTATATTTCCGAGCAGTACCTAGACGGCCGCGGATGGCCGAGTTCCGTTGGTGCGCGAGCAGAAGCAAGATCTTGCTGCGCAGAAATGCACTCGGGTTTCACAGAAATTCGAGGCCAACTGCCAATGAACTGTCGCGCAATCGGACGCAAACTTCCTCTTAATGCAGCCCTTGAACGAGAGATAGCTCGGATAGACCGAATCTGGTCGCAATACCGAGAAACCTATTTGAGTGAGGGCCCGTGGTTGTTCGGTGAGTTCTCTATTGCAGATTGCATGTTTGCTCCAGTTGCGTCGCGATTTAAAACCTACGGGGTCAAGGTCTCGCCGGTATCTACAGAATATATGCAGTTCGTCCTCGACCATGAACAAATGAGGGAGTGGGTTAGCCAGACTCACGATGAGCCTGAAACCATAAACGTGTCCGAGGTGGGAATATAACAATCACAGTCACGGCGACGTCTACTACATTGCGGCTTCGCCTCCATTTCGTAGCCGCGCATGCTGTTGGCGTTATTGCAAAACCTAGTACTAAAATTAGGAGGATATTTTATGAGTGAAACAAAGGAGATGCTTTTCTCTCTTCAACGCTTTCAGATACTTTCTCTTTTCACCAGTAGTGCAGCAGAACGCAATGTAACACCAAGCTATGCTTTTGCGTGGGCTGAGAACATATACCCATTTTTGAACGATGGCGCACCTTGGCATAAGCCCTATGCAGATTGTTTTGCAATTCAAGAGGAACAAATAAACGAGTTGCATCAATTTCTCTGCGATAGATGGGATAGCAAAAAACTTATTTCATTTTACGAGCTTGAGGATCACTACGGGGTGAGCGGTTCTGCCAGGCCTGGGCCAGCTTGGAGTAGGTATGGTCTCGTGGTCGCGTGTCGGTACATTTACCTCCAAGAATTCCATTTTGACAAAGCATTTTGGTCGGCTCTTCTGAAGAATGGAGAATGTCCTTCGGAAGCCCATATCATATCCAGCCCTTATACAGCTGAACATGTTTTCTTTGAATAGATTGCCATAACCAGTGCAGGCACGGCGACGCCCATTACATTGCTCCTTCGGCTCCATTCCATGGGCGCGCATGCTGCAGGCGTTAAAATCATAAAAAGGAGAGGATCAGGTGAGCGAGATTATCCAGCATTCCGACGATGGAGGCCAGTCTGTACAAGTTGGAGATGGGCAAGAGTCATCGGTAATCCCAATTAAGGTTTACCAAGATATTTACCATCAAATTACGGGTAGAACCGAGCAGATCAAGAAGACTTGCGACGACAATCTAATGATTGGGATTCAAGAGATTGAGCAGTTGCATCATAAAATTACACAACTCTGTGACGTTCATAGAATTGTTGCTAAAAATGAAACCGTCTCGGTCTTCCACGACCAAGATCGTAAGGAACAGTTTACATCTTTTGAAAGATTTTTGGCGTACAACTCGAACTCCGCAAGCCCAACAATAAATGTCGTTTTAAAGTATAATTTCGCAATTGTGGTTGCAGGCCTGAAGAATCCCCAAGAGTACGTGGTTACTATCAGATTGGCCTCGAGGGTTGCCCTAATAAAGAAGCTGAAAGAAGATGCCCCGCCTTTTATTCCAGGCCATTTCTTTTCTGCAATGGCAGGTGACGTGGCTGAAATAAAAGTGGAGTATGCCGATTATGTCGTGGCGCGCGGATTTGTTGAGGCGTTTGATGAATGGGTTAAAGGTTGTGATGCTGACTCAGAGCCAAAAACTATAAAGTTTTTAAAGAAATATTCTTCTATATTTCCAAAAACACTAGGGCCGTTAATTGCAATATCTACATTGTTTTTCACACTCTCCTATATCGGAAATAGCCAGCTACCGTCTCTTGATACAACGTACATCGCCAAACTTTTTAGCGTATTTTTAGTCGGGTTGTATCTTCTGGTCACGTTCGCAGGCTTTGCCGGAAGTTTGATAGAAAATTCGATTGATCGCTATATGCCTACCTCCTATGTGAAGTTGAATAGGGGAGATGCAAAATTAATCAGTGAGTTTAATGGTGGCAAGAAAGGTCGATGGATAGAATTTCTGGGAGGATCCATCCTGACAGTTATTCTTGGTATTGCATCTAGCAAACTTGCAACCTTGATCACTTTTTAACACATATGAGCCTTCTCGGAATCAATAGGCAAGAGTCATTTTTTTGGCCGCGCCAGCGGCCAACCTAAACCCATGAGCGAGAACGCCTGCTTCGTCAGTCTCGTAGGGCTGTCAGGCACTTACAGCAAACACATATAGGGGCTCTCTTACGTGGCTTTAGGCCACTGCCTGACCGGTCGTTCCATCAGTGGGTCAGGGGCACCAGACATTCATCGGTTAACCGGTCACTGGCACTATTCAAACGACGGGCTGCATGGCTCCAGTTAGTGTCAGGCTCAGGACCGGTGTAAGCGCACTGGCTCATGGTATTAAGGCACGCCCACGGGCTGGCTAATCAAGTCGCTCTGGCTTCAACATCGGTGACAGAAAACCGCTTGGGTATCGGTGTACCAGTCAGCAGACTTGCGGTCTTCGGTGTCATCCTTTCTGATCCAGTTAGACGTCTTGCTCAGCCCGTGGCGTGACTAACCTCTCAAGAACCGTTGTTCATCGAACACCCTCTTGTCTTTGAGCATGAAGTACACAGCTCTACCCAACTTGTGTGCCAAGGCGGATAGGGCCTTGGGTTTGTTCATGCGCTTCTGCAATTTTTCGACGTAGCGTTTGGCCTTGTCGTTGTTACGAATGAACAGCACCGCCGCTTCTGAGAACGCCCACTTCAAATGAGCATTGCCGATCTTGTTGCCCTGAGTGCCGTAGATTTTGCCGGCGGATTCGGCTTTGCACTTCACCAGGCGAGCGTAGGACGCGAACTTCTGAACGGATTCGAAACGTTGGATATCGCCGACTTCGTAGAGAATGGTTAGGGCCAGAATGCGACCAACTCCAGGAATGGTCTTCAGTACGTTGAGTGATGCCGGGTCGTGTTGCTTGGCTTGCTGCTCCAGGTGCCACTCAAGCTTTTTGAGTTCGTGCTGATAGCAGTCGACGATGACCAGGTCCAGATCGATATTGCGCTGAACGTCTGGATCGCTAAAAGCGGCGGTCAGTTGTGATCGGCCACCAGGGTTGTTGAGGTTGGCTTTGCTGGGCGGCAGATTGTACTGGCCCAGAGTGTTTACGGCGTGGGCCTTGAGCATGGCACCATGCCGGACAATGCGGGTACGGCGGCGCAATAGATCGCGGGTGGCCCGCATCTCCCTGGGGTAGACGTAAGCCAATGGGAAATTGCCACCGCGCATGAGCATGGCGATCTTGAAGGAATCAATACGGTCGTTCTTGGTTTTGCCGCCATGGATCGCCTTCATGTACAGCGCATGGCCCAGAATGA
The DNA here is from genome assembly GCF_030541085.1 of Marinobacter sp. ST-43. Taxonomy (NCBI): domain Bacteria; kingdom Pseudomonadati; phylum Pseudomonadota; class Gammaproteobacteria; order Pseudomonadales; family Marinobacteraceae; genus Marinobacter; species Marinobacter sp. ST-43. The sequence continues at coordinate 3,564 of NZ_JASSVO010000033.1, read as the reverse complement.
AGTTGATGCCGTGTTCTTCGCACAGGTCTGATATCCAGTACCAGCAGTGCATGCACTCGACACCCACGACCAGGTCATCACGGAAAGGTTCGAGCAGGGCGAGTAAAAGTTCAGGCTGGGCTTTGATTTCCTTGTGCAGAAGGACCTCGCCCTGTTGGTCGATGATGCAGACGTACAGACTACGGGCGTGCAGATCGATTCCACAATAATGGCGATGGGTGCTAAGGTAAAAGTTCATTGAGTCTTCTCCCTTGTAGTGCTTGGTCGCCTTCCAGCTTAGCGGGTAACCGCAGGGCTGGGGAGAAGGCTCAATCAGTATCAAGTGCAGGCACGGCGACGCCTACTGCATTGCGCCTTCGGCTCCATTTCGTAGGCGCGCATGCTGCAAGCGTTAGGCAGAAAAATCAGGCAACGGATTCAGGTCATTTCGGACAATTTTTGGTATAAATCATAACTTTTGGAGTAGTAGGCTATGAAAATGCTAAGTCGGGAAGAGTTAGTAAAAGAAGCAGGAACACCGCTTTTTCAAAATAGAGATTTTTCTTTGTATGACGGTGCTCCGTTTGATTGTGCCTGCGGTTCGGTTCATTCGTTCAATCAATACGGCAATACTCAACACTTTGCTTCAACCGGTGGTAGCGCTAAGTTCATGGTCGAGTGCCCACAAAACGGTAATGTCTTGACTCTTATCAAAACAAAAAACAAGCTTTTCATAATGTTTGATCGGTTTGTGTCATTGGCAGGGCATACAGGAGACGTGAGATAATGGAAGTCATTGGGTTCTTGTTCTTTGCATTTGTTTCTTGGAAGTTGTTTTTCTGGATTCTATCTATTTTGTTCCCAAGATACGGATTGAGAAAGGCTATGGCCCGGCATCAGGACAGACCAACTGAGAGAAACTTTCAAGCCGTATTGCGCGCTCAGGAAAGGCTATCCAGGCGCATGGGGCATTAGGGTATGTAAAGGTTGAGTCGTTGCCGCCCTACAAAACGATCAACCGGATGTCACAAACGACAACGTAGTCAACTTCAATAATGATAGGTAGGTTATGCAGCTTCCTCAGGTAGTAGGCATTGCAATTGGTGTGCTTTTCATTTTGTCCGGCTTCTTTCTTCGTAAACTTTTGGTGAAAAGAGAAAAGAAAACCTCGGGTGGTGTTGTGCTTACTATATTTGCCTACCTTGGGGGCCTATTAATGCTCCAGAACATTATCTTCTCATACCCCCCGACGTGGAGTTGGGAAGGTGTCAAATTGTACTGGATCGGGATGTTCGGAAAAGCATTGGTGCCGATCATATTCGGGTTCATTGGGCTCGCCTTTTCGCCGAATAGAGTTATCGGGTATGTCTTTGCAGTGGGTAGCCTCACAGGATTAATGATGATGGGCAGTTCCTGAGTTTTTCCTTTCCAACCGGGGCTTGGCCTAACCAGTGCAGGCACGGCGACGCCCACTACATTGCGCCTTCGGCTCCATTCCGTGGGCGCGCATGCTGCAAGCGTTAGCACTTCATTGGGACCTTAATTGGGATAAGTAATCTATAAAGGGAGTTATTGAGTGAATGGCCTTAAAACTGCAAAAAATGCTGTTTTTACCTTGATTGTCTTAGGGTTACTCTCTACCAATGTCTTGTTGGTTACCAGCGCCAAATTCCACGACCTTCTCTACGGGGCACTGTCGAACTTCCCTTATGACTCACTTTTCTCGAATAGCAAATCAAAACAATATCAGTTGCTAGCTGAGGAAAATGATCGCCTGAAAAAGAAAAATGCGAAATTAGAACAGCAAGCAGCCTCGCGCAGAATGAAAATTGCTCGTGCCAAAACTTTATCAAGGAATATCACTAAGAGAACGGCGAGGAATGTAGCGCTGAACGTCTCCTCGGTTGCTGTAGAAGCAATACCTTACCTCGGTATTGGAATGATTGTATCCGTAACCATTGCAGACGTGGCTGCTGGATGCCAAAACGTCAGAGATACAAATGAGATTTTGAGCATTCTTGATGAAGCTCCCCTTGAGGAAATGGAGCGGAAAGTATGTGGCGCTTCTGTTCCGAGCGTCGACCAACTCAAGGCCAAAATAGATGCTGTGCAAAGATCTTTGGGTGATGCAATAGGTGGTACGATTTATGAAATATTGCATTAGTGCATGATTTTCATGTTGACTCTCATGAATGCCGCACCGCTGACAAGCCACGGAAGACGGACGCGTGGGACGCGTCGCTTCGCTCCGCGGTTAGGCGAAGAAACACATGAATAGGTTTAGGGGAAATTCAATATGATCTCTGAGTTAGCAGGGTACACATTAACGCGCTCGATTCCGGATAGCGTACTAGCCGGCGTACTCAGTGGCTCATACAAAGTATTTGGTGGCGTTGTCAGAAATGATGCTGGTCAGATTGTTGCCCATTTAGTAAATGCAGGCAATCCAGCCAATCTGCTTTCCACCTTTTTATCACCAGTGAATACAGCCTTCTCCGGGTTGAACACTTATCAGCTGTACCGTATCGGTGCAGATTTCCAGCAATTAATTGGCTTGGCTCAAGCCAGCATGGTCATTTCAGGATTAACCCTGGCAGTCAGTTCTGCTGGCTTTTTGTTTTTAAACAACAAAATCAATAAAATTGATAAAAAACTTGAGGAAATGGCCGCAGATTTAAAATTCATAAAGAAATTTCTCGAGCTGCAGGAAAGAGCAAGACTGATTTCCGCATTAAAAGTAATAAGAGAGTTGGGTCAAATCGAAGACATATCAACTAAAACGCAAATGCTTATAAACAGCCGTCAGACTCTTGGTGAGATACATGAGAAATACAAAGCACTGCTTCTTGAGGACAAAAGTGTAAAAGAGCTGATGCCTGTCGAGGAATATTTCACCATAACCGCTATGGGTCATGCGTTGTGTTCCGCAGAATTAGGTATGTACGATCAAGCTACAAATGACCTGCTAGAGTCTCAAATGACATGGAGGGAAGCAGCAAAAACATTTGTAGGCGAGAAGGTGATTGGTAACGAGCCGCAACGATTTCTTACCAAGAAATATGTTGGGCACATTAAGTCAGAAGAAATAGCTGGCTGGATGGATTTCGCAGAAGATACTGAGTTAGGTATTGATCGGCTTGACCAGCTCAGAGGTATGTCCCCTAAGATTGATATCAACATCTTTAATTCAATAGATAAAGAAGAAGCAATAGCGATTGATGTAGCAAGAAAAATTGTTCAACGAGACCGGGTGTTGCAAGGCTATGTTGATCAATACGGATATTATTCTTCATTGAGAAAGAAGCCGTCTGAAATACAGCAGTATTTCGACAGTCTTTCGGAGGAAAGTAAAATCAATGAATGCTATGTGTTTCTTTCAAATGACAAAGTTGGCGCCTAATAATGGTCTCCAAGGGACAAGACGATGCAGGAAGAAGTCGATTGGCACCATGCCTACAAGCATGTGAGGTGGACCCAGTCAGTTGGACAACCTGATGGTGTCCCTAAGCTATGATCCGGTTGTTTCCCTGGCTCAGGCTGCCAAGGATATGGATTGCCCGTAGTACACCTCATCGGGCGTTTGGT
>NZ_JASSVO010000032.1:0-15041 GCF_030541085.1 Marinobacter sp. ST-43 | reverse complement strand
ATGGGGAAATCAGGCAGCCTGCCAGGGTGGCAGCTTTGCCGTGGAATCAGTGGCAGCTTTCGCGTGGAATGGGTGGCAGGCTTCGTCTGGAATCAGTGGCAACCTTGGTCTGGAATACGCAGATAGCATTAAACATAGTCGGATCCTTTCAAAGTGTTTTGGATGTGAGGCGGTTACCAGGTGAGGTCGAGTTGGGACCAGGGCTTCGTTAGATCGCACTGCAATAGGTGGTGTGCGACGGCGCGACGAATAAACGAATGATCGATGGTGAGATCGTCAAGCAGTCCGCGAAACTCTGTCATCGAGCCGGAGCGCCTGTCGGTTGCGTTGAGGAGCGTTTCGAATTCATCAATCGGCGAGGGCAAATCCAGTACCGGCGTCAAAAACCGGAGATTTTGAGCGCGGTGCCCTGGGCGAATGTCATCTTCTGTCAACACACGAAAAATTTGGCCTCGATTCCTAAAAAAACGGGTAAGCTCCTCGGCTTTGAGGCGAAACTCAGGCTTGTTTGCTGCGCTTCGGGTTTTCACCTCATCGACGTATTCGACTCCGCGCTCATGGACCAGAAAGTCTGGTGTATAGCGTCTTGGTCGACCCCCAAGTTGAAACTGGATCGAGAAAGGCTGGCTTTCGACAGAGTCGGCGGTTTTCTCAAACCGGATCAGATTCAGGTAGTCGAGCTCGAGAGTGCTTTCGAGTGCGTACACTCGACCGTAGTGGGCTGAGTAGGAGAGGTAAGACGACCGAATTGGTGATTGTTTGACGAGTTCACGTTGCTGCATTGGTTACTCCAGTTTTGTTTGTTCGGATATCAATCCATAGTTAAAAACAGAGGTAGCGCAAGTTCGTAACATTCTGTTTTTAAACGAATTTAATTTAGGTTATGGAATGTTGATACCCACCTGTTCAAAGGTAAGTAACTAAACAGCGGAGCAAAACCGGACAAAAAATTGGGGAAAATTCAAAAATTTTTGCCGAAAATCGAAAAAATTACATTTTGTTAATAATTTGCATGTGCATACAAAAAGGAAGGATGCATGGACTACTCGACGAGCAATGTGAGTACTGAAGAGATCGGACGTGTTGCGACGCACGAAGATGTGAAGAGCAGAGCGCTTTCAATAGTTAAGAAAAAGCTGGGTCATTTCCTTGGGAAAGCCGATGGTTCTGAAGTGCATCAAGTTGCAGAAGATGCTCTGAACGAAGTTACCTTGCGCCTGCTTAATGCGATCGATGGCGGAACGACCTCTTTAACAGTTGAAGAAGCTGCTGACGAAATCGGTGATCAGACGGGCGCGTTGGCTCACCCAATTGCACGTTACCTTCTGATAGGAGTAGCGAATTACTGCAATACGCGGCTCAAAAGGTGGTCATTGAACAATGATCAAGGCGAGACCGGTGCGCGGGCGAGGTACATCATTGATGCGGAATTGGCCGACGATTCGGATTACTGGGATCAACACCTGAGTCACACTGAGAGCTTGGCCTCGTTGGACGAGGAACGTGTCGATTCTTTGCTTTCGGCGAACGGCCTGTCGGGAGAGGACATCGTGTTGATCAAGCGCAAGCTCGAGGGCTGGAGTTTCGTCGACCTGGCGGCGCAACACGGTGGTACGGCAGACAAGTATCGACGCCGAATTAGGCGGGCCTTGGATAAAGCTGGAATCGATCCTAGTTTGCTTGGATAAGGGTGCCTTGGTGCCATGTCAACGGTTTGGGTGAAGGGTATCTCGTCAAGATAGAGGGAAACCGAGTGGATTTCATATGCATCAAGGCGATCCGCTGATTTCAAGCAACTTGAGTATAACTCGCTTTCTTGCTCTGAGACTCCGCAACCAGCAATGAATAGAATAAAAAACAGGTGTATTGGAAGTTTGGTGAGCATGTTTCTGGCTCTTACTAGTCTATGAAGTTACAGAATCGAAGAGCTGCCGAACTGCCAGCGAGGCTAACTGTAGCTTGTTCCTCGTCTGTAGGCTCATTAGCGAAGTTTTCTGGCGGAAGCTCTCTGTAAACATCCGCATGAATAGTTAAAGCATTCGCGTTGGCTAACTTTTCAAGAAGTCGGTTATTCAAAGACTGAATGTTAATTGATTCTCCGTCCATTTCAATTTTAAAGCTTTTTATATATTTTCCATAAATATGTGCCCAGACCGGGCTGCTCCTGTTGGAGGCATCTATCCTCAGAATTGCAAGTGTTGCTAAGGAACCTCCAATCAGAAACTCAACTGTTGGCCGACAGTGTCCGGACTCAGTTTTATACGAGACCCAATTTTTATAGGAGAAGCGCTCTTCAATATCTTTGGAAAAGATGATGTTGTCTGCTTTTGACTGTCCTGACGATAGAAGTAGCGCTATACTAAGTATTCTCCACATATTATAAGCCCTATGTTCACCCGTTGACGTTGAATTTTTCAGTTAGTCGAGTGGTGGGAAGTTTCCTGAATGCATAAATAATGCTATTATTTGTCGCCAAGAATATCTCCTAATTTTTCGCGCCAGTCATCATTGGCGAAAATGTTATTTTCTTGGTATATTTCTTTTGACCAAGATTCGGAAGTGTTTTTAATCCAATTTAAATCGTCAGATGTATTGTATTGAGAGTATGCGTTGAATAATAGGAGTCTTCCGACATTTACAATATTTGTGGTTAGCAAAACTACGTCTGGGGTAGAGGCTGTGTTTGAGTGTAAATTGTTATTTACTATGTCTAGGTAACCTATGGAATAATTGTTATCATAGAATACGCCGAGCGCACTGTAGTCTATTGCTCTTTTCTCTTTTAGCTCGTTGAGTAATTTGTTTCCATCATTTTTTGCTATGCGTTTTTTTAGTCTATCTCTTACTTCGCGAAATCTTTCGTAAGTGAGGTCTAGGTTGCCTGACTCGGGAGCGTGTACCGCATAGAACCTTGAAATGTCAGCAGCGCCATGCTTCATCAGTTCCGCAACATACTTGTCTTCTACGAATATGGAGACTGTATTAACACTCTCAGAAAAAATGCGTGATAGTCTCTGGAACTCTGTTGGACTCACACTCCTCAATGAGACGAAACCATTTGGTGCTGGTATGACGACCTTAATCCCGCCCATGCGAATTTCTTCAGTGCGGGAGCCGGCATTGACGGAAGTACAAAAGCACAAAACGAAAACAGCAAGCGTTCTTAGCATGATAATTTGCCAATCTATCAATGAAATCGAATGCTCGACCTTTTTACTACGAGCGTCGAAATACTCGCATGCCCTGAACCGATACCGCAAGGATGGATATTCGGGATTTCTTAATGGATTCCGATTTGGAAAACTCAATTACTCCTGACAAGGCTCTTCATATCGCTGCATTCTCCCCCTAAAGTTACATACTGTGAGGGTGCGTGCTCATTGAATAAAGCGGAACATTTCTGGGTTATCAGCGCACGAAAATATTCGCCCGAGGGGAGAGGCTTTGACTCCGAGACGAAAGCTCCTTCATCAAAGGTAAGTAGTTTATAAGAAATATTGGCAGCACTACCCCCGGGCCCATCTGACAAGATAAAGGTGACTAGGCCATTTTGGGGAGCAACCCAAGCTGCATACTTAATTGCATCGCCGTAATAGGCAGATCGGTCGTAATCGCACATGGTTGGAAACATTCGCTGACTGCCAGAGACGCCGACAGTTCCTTGATCTCTGGAAAGGACCCCCTCTGTTTCAAGGCATGAAAAACGCCAGCGAGTCTCCTGTGGAGACTCGTAGACTACCTTCCCTAGATGGTAGATTTTTCCTGATTCTGCATCTAAAGCGTAGCCCCTCGGTATATCGAGCGTTTTGATGATGGAAGTTTTGGGGCCAACTGGAGGAGCTTTGACAGCTTCTAGGCATGATTGAATAAATTCTAGACCTTCTCGAATTGGCTCAAAGGGGGTGTTTTTCGTAACTTCGCCGCTTCTTACCTCATTTCGAAGAAAATCCTCAATCCCATTTTGGATTTCTTCAACTGAAGATCCATCGGTGATCAGCTGCGCCATTCGGTTTCGATATTTATCTTCATATAGTCTTACGCCAAGAATGTTACAAACTGACGAAAGTCGTGCCATTTCGCGAAGTAGCTGATGAGCTTCGGGTAGAGCTAAGTCCCTTTCTGTCAGGGCTGACGTCAGCGCACCTCCTTCGATCATGCGTTTGAGTGCATTGGCCTCAAACTTACCATGATAATTTTGCTCTGCTTCGGATGTGATAAAAACATCATGGGCCCAAGCATCTGTGTTTAGTATCAGCAGGCAAGCTAAAATCATCAGAATTTTCAAAGCACTCTCCGACGTTTCGGTCAGTGTAACCATCCCCTAAAATCGGTACATCCGCAAGTGCTGATGCCTGTTGGGAAGTTCGGCAGTTACTAACGCTCAGAGTCCCGACGGATCGATAGTCGTCTTCGTTGGCCTAGTCGGAGATTTGAAACTGTATGTCAACATCAGTAAATACGTTGTCTCGTCGTCCCCATCAAAAATACCTTTTTCGTAGACACCGTTATCTACGGTGTCTGTTTCGCCACACGAGACTACGATAAATACAGGGGAGTGCGGTGGATCGATCACAGCTATGGAGGTTTCTAGCCCTTTGGACTCAAGCACTCGCCGATCTATTGTCCCTCCGTACTTATTGGACAAGAATTGGCTGAGATCTCCTAGTTTCGTCTGACATTGTTCCTTTCCATCGATGATTCCACGTGAAAAAATTTTAGTAACCCGACTGCTATTTTTTTCGACGGTCACTTGATAGCTATAAAACAGGTTATTCGGTTCCGGTGGATCAACGAAGACTTCGACGTAGCCGTCCGCTTTGTCACTTGAGCTAATTCCATCATCTACAATTGAAGGGGGCAAACGATCGCCTAGATTAATGCCAAACGCGCCCTTTATCGGCTGCTCGGCATGCGCTGGAATAGTTAGGAGTAACGATACTGCCGTCGCAAGAACTACTCTCGGAAATCCCATTCGTTTTGACTCCGATTCGAATATTACGGATGCTCGTAGGTATCATCGTAGAGTTTGGACTTATCCCCGTCCACTAGGCACTCCTAGCTTATGAATCGACCACCTGACGGAAGAGTTAGCAGAGTAACGCAAGAAAAAGTGATTCCGCTCTGAGTGTACCCGCCTGCCTACTGGACCTCCTCCGTTACTGCGGCCATGCTGATAAATAGGCTGATTGTCTCTAAAGGTGCGTGTTGGTCTATCGGCCTTAATGTCCGCTTTGCGACCTCAAATAGCTTCAGTTTTGCACCTTCGCCAATAAATCTGTGGCCCGCCGCATTCAGTTTTGGTGTGATCCTGACCCCGTATTAGGTCCAGCAAACCTGGTCCCTTTCCAGTGCGTTCAAATCACTTTCAACATTGATCTTTGATTAGTCTCAGCTTTGAGTATAGTCAGCTGGAGAGGTTCGGCTGACAACATGTTCAAAGCCCACTATCCTAGCCATCATTAACTCATAGAATGCAGGGAGCTCAATGTGAGTCAGCCAGCCGAAACCTTTGGGCTTGAGCAGATCGTTCTTCACCACTCGTACAAAAAAATGGCTGGCAAAACAGTCAGAATCCCCTGTCGCGAGCGGACTCATCTGTCTGGTGACAACGGCGCCGGCAAAACCACCATCCTGTCACTGATACCGGTGTTTTACGGGGAGGAGCCAGAGCGCCTTGTATCCAAGGCCGGAAACAAGGTCTCCTTCCTGGAGTTTTACCTTCCTTCACCGCAATCCATGATTGTATTCGAGTATACCCAGCAGGACGGCTTCTGTTGTGTGGTGGTCTACCGACACCGTTCCAATAAGCTGTGTTATCGATTCCTGCGAGGTGCGGTCGATGAAACCGTATTCTCCGAGAGCATGTCGGACAGGCTTCGGGAAGGTGCATCAGCGCAAGAAGTTATCGACCTGCTCAAAGACCAAAATGTTCGAGTTTCCCGGCAGATCCTGACCATCCAGGATTATCGGGCCATCATTCAGCGAGATCCGGATCTGATCCGTCGTAAGGGTGCAGACAGTCGATCACTGAAGGCCGAGGCTGGTGAATTTGGACTGGGCGGGCCACAAACCCAGATGCGATTCATCCACAAACTCGCCCATGTTGTGCTCAACAAGAACAATCTCATGGCCAACTTCAAGACCATGATTTGCGAGACGATGTTCCAGGACATTCATCTTAACTCCGCCCCCATACCGCTGGATGCGGAGAGCCTTGTCTCTGAAATTCGAAGCCTGAAGGCCTTCGCTCGGGAGACTGACAGGATCCGTCAGTGCCTCATTCAAAACAATGAGCGCCTGGCGCTGATGGATGAGGCGCTCCAGGTGAAGTTGGATATGCAGGCAACGCTCATCCGGGATCGAGAACGTCTGGAGTTGAAAGAGGCGGAGTTGCGCTCGCTCAACGAGAGGATCGAAGAGCGGGAGACCGAATTCCGGGATCAGCAGAATGACCGGATTCGTAAGATCGGCGAAGCCAGAACCAACATGGAGCAGCTGGAACAACGCCTCAACCAGCTACAAGAGAAGTACATCGAGTACCAGGACGCGGAACTCCCCGAACAGGTTGAAGCGCTCAAGACCCTGCCGGACGTCGAGAAAAGCCTTGCCGAAACGGAGCGCTATTACGAGATGATCACCAGTCAGATCGAGGAGTATGAGCGCAAGTATCAGGAGGATGTTGCCAAGCTGAAAGGCGATCATGCCGAGTGGTTGGCAAAGCTGAACGACGAAATCTCGAAGAAAAATTCCGAGCATGGGAAAACAGAAACCAAAAAAGCCGAGGCGCTCGGTCAGATTGAGCGCGACAAAAACAAAGAAGTTTTGGAAACCACCCAGGCTCGACAAAAGGGTCGTGAGAAACTGCTTGGCGACAAGTCCAAGCTTGAAGGCCGCATAGAAAACATCGGGTATCTGGAGACCGAGCAGAAGCTGATCGACGACGCTTCAGCTGAAATAGAACAAGCGGACGCCAAACATCAGTCCGCAGTTGATCGACAGACTGAGACCGATGAAGCTGAGCGAAAAGCCCGGATCGACCACGACGCTGAACTGACCAAATACTCTCAGGCGAAGACCCGCCTCGAAGAGAAGACTCGGGCTCGCGATGAGCTGGTTGAATCCCTGAATCCAGAACCGGACACCTGGCTGGCAGAGCTTCGCAGCCAGGATCCGGACTGGGGCAGCCGACTAGGCCGCATCATCGACCCTGATTTGTTGCAGCGCAAAGATCTGAACCCGAAACTGGCCGATGACCTAGCCAACTCGGATCTGGTCATGGGGTGGAGTCTGGAACTGGACGCCATCGATATTCCGGCCTTCGCGGACAGCGAAAGCCGGATCCGTGAGCGCATCGAGAGAGCGAACCGAGCTATTACGGTTGCAGTCGATCAGCTGGGTGAGGCAGAGCAGGCTGTAAAAAAGGCGGATCACCTTCATACCCAATGTCGGAATCACAACGATGACGCCAAAGTCCAGGTTCGCCAGAAAGCTCAGTTGCTCTCAACAAGACGTCGCCAGCTTAAAGAATTGAAGCACGACATCAAGAATGAACTTGAGAAGCGCAAAAAGCGTCTCGAGAGCGATCTGGCAAAAATCGAGGGTCAGATTGAACACCACAACGAAGAAACGGCGAACCTGCTTCGGGTTATTGAGGAACGATTCAGCGACGCTTACCTTGAATCCAAAAACCTCTGGGATGAACAGCTTCACGGTATCGAAGACCAAATCAAGGGACTTCGGGAGCGAGTGAGAGAGGGCGAAGAGAATCACAAGGACGATCTAAAGAAACGGCACAAAACCTTCCTGGAGGTTGTCTCGGAGGAGGGGCTGGATGCCGAGGAGGTCAGCAGCACCAAGAAGGCCGTTGATCAGTATGAAACGCGCATCAAGGAACTTAACGACTCCAAGCCCATCGTTGAAGAGTATGAGCGCTGGATGACCCAGGAGTGGAGCCAGCTGGAATCGCTAAACACTCGGTTTACAGATGCCAAGGGCCTGTATGATCGCCGTGTCGCAGAAGACAAGGACAAAGAAGCGGCGTTCAAAGCGACCATGAAGGAGTGGCGCGACAAGCACAAATCGCTCGATCAGGAAATCAACGCAATCAATACGGCCCTGAAGAACGCCGTCACTATCATGGACAAGATCCCCGAGGCTGGCCGAGGCATTGAAGGGCGGGAGAGCGACCTCAAAGTCCTGACCTCAACCCTGCAAGAGTATTTCAGCAAGTTGGTTGATCTAAAACGATCGGTCATGGCGTCCTACCGTAGCGCCCAACGTGTGCTCCAGAACTACCACGGGACCCAGATACACAAAACCTGGGACGAGATCATGCAGCATCGCCAGGCCATGATGCCCAATGATGATGAGTTCGACCCGGAGGCCCAGGCGCTCCGCCACGTTGAAGGATTAAGAATCCTTCTGGACAGCAATTTGCCCCAGCTGGAGTCGGCGGCGCGGGAACACTTCGCCAACGAAGCCGGGAAGCTCGTGGCCTACTTCGAAGGCTTGCAAAATTTGCACCGAAAGGTAAAGCAGGTGGGAGCGGTGCTGGATCGGCACATAAACACCAACCAGAAAATAGAATCCCTGGAAAACATCCGGATCGTTTTGACGCCAAAGATCCAGGACGAGATCAGCTGGGCGCCACTGAAGAACTTTTCCGAATCCTGGAAGGACTGGGCCCCGGTGAATCAGCGGGAACTGCCGAACGACGAAATTCTTGGGGGCTTCCAGTTGGTTCAGAACGACCTGCGTGAAGCGAAGATTGGTACTGACATCCGCTCCATGGTGGATCTGTACATTGCCCTGACCGAGGACGGCCGTGAGGGTTACATTCGTTCCGAGGTGGATTTCGAGGAAAGCAGCTCCCGGGGCCTAAGTTACCTGGCCATCATGGTCATCTTTATGGGGGTTACCCGATTCCTCTGTCCGGACGAACGGGTTCGCATCATTTGGCCGGTGGATGAACTGGCAACCCTGAGCAACAACAACGTGCCCAGACTCGCTGCCATGTTGGAGGAGGCCAACCTCACGATGATGTCAGCCTGTCCCGACATGAACCGGGCCCTCAGCCGGTTCTTCGACAACAAACTCTATATTCAGAAGGGCAAGATCATCGAATTTACAGATGATGAGACCATGGCCATGAATGTCCAGAAGCGCAGCGAACTGAAGCAGAAATTGGCGATGCCGGAGGAGATCTTTAGTGTCCAATAACCCAACCTTTGAGTCGGCCTATGCTCTGCTGATGAGCGGTGAAATTATCTGTGAGCACCGCTTCCCTCAGGAGTTCAACCTGCTACGTATGGAAGACCAGGTGCAGCGCATGGACTTCATGTTGGCGCCATTGAATCGGCGCATCCGAACCACTCAGGATAACGCCTCTTACCTGATGGCTTACATCGATCCCGGCGCCAGTAGTGCCAGATCGAACATCCGGGCTCAGTTCTCAAAGGTCATTAATCAGCTCGAGCCACTGGTAAAGTGGCTGCGTCTGGTAATGGATGTCTCTGGCTCTGAACGCCCGATTGTCCCGGGAGAGGTCATCTCTGAGTCCAAGATGCAGACCCACATTGAGCAGGTGCCGGCACTGGAAGCCAAACTCGAATCTCTGGTGAAGAGCGGGCTTTTTAGCTCCCGGCAATCGGACAGCAAGGGTCGCCTATCCTACGTCATGGGAAAGCTGGTCGACGAAGGCTATCTGACCCGCCTCGGGTCAGCTGGCAGCCAGTACCGGGCAACGGGAAAGTGGAGCTGGCTCTACGAAACCATGGACTTTGTTCGTGCGCATGAGGACCTGCCTGAGCCCGAGCAGCGGGGCGATCAGATGGAGTTTCTAGAGTGAGCAAGGGAAAGACGGGCAGTGCCAAATCGGCCCTGAAAGCCCTTGGCAGCTACAGCGAAGAAATTCTTAAGGCCTTTCTTCAGGCTAACGGCCGGATTGAGGATGTTCCAGAAAACGATGCCCTGATACAGGTGTTGCGAAAACACCGAATGATTTGGCGCTTAGATGATGCCGACAGTTATCAGATCCGAAATGTAGTCACGAGGCTGTTGGACCACATCACGGAAAGTCACCGGCGACACTCCGCCCATGAGCACATCGCCGGTCAATGGGTGTATCTCCAGGACCGGTTCGATGCATACCGGATTGCCATCAATAATGGTCTCGTCGAGGATCGGCGAAACCTGGAAGACGAAATCCCCGAGCGGATTTTGGAACTCATTGAAGACATTCGTCAGGCTGCCACTGGCTTTAACCAATATGTCACTAGTGAATTCGCTTATATCAACAACCTGGAATTACGCATTCGAGAAAACGATCGAGTCCTTCGTCGAGCCCATGCGTTAAACGTACTCTTTGATAGCTTCTCGATTACTGAGATGGCAGAACTCAGTATCGGAGAGCCCTTTCTTGAAAAGCTGCTTCAGAAGCATCTGCCAGGTGCCTTGGAGAAAAGTCGAAAGGATTTGGGGCATGCACTATTCCAGCTACGGAAACTGCTGAGCCGTTTGCAGGAAGAGCAAAAGATGGTGAGGCTTCTCAGCACATTTGAAGCTGTATACGCGAATAACCCGGGATTCATGCCAGATATTGAGGACGTCGATTTTTCACGGTGTCCGGATAGCATCAACGCTGCCGCCCCTTTCCTGATTGGTGGTTATGCCGACCTTCTTGACCCCGATGGTGAGAACGTCCTGTCGGATCTGGCCAATGGGCTGCGTAGGGATAAGAGCGAAGACCGGGCGCCGGATTCACCCCGGGTCCCCATCGATATGAGTCAGGAGCCTGATCGGGAGGTTATGCAACCAGACTCGATACAGGAGGCCATCAGTCAGTTGATCGTCATGGTGACTGAAGAGGGGATGTCGGTGGGTGCCAAACACGCCCGTACGGTCATGGATCTGGAGATCGACTTGCCCTCCTGGCTGCAAATGATAAGCACCGATGTCAGTGCGCTGCCAGAAGAGCTTAGGCGGGCCATCAAAATGGAGTACCGAGGTGTGCATGATGAGCGGTATCCGGACAACATGTACGTGAACGACGTCATATTGAGGCCTGTACATGCGTCGTGAACTGGAGGCCATCCATAAATTCCTGAGCTCGCGCCGGCAGGATGTGGCTGATAATTCCCTGTGGCGCCGGGTAACAGAACTGACCGAAACAGGGACAACCGTCGGCAAGCGGATTGAGTTTACGGCCCGAGATCTGGAACGACTTAGGCAGTTTGTGATCCGGGAGGCCGGTGTGGATCCTACTTTGGATGGGCTGCCCCGGGACCGGGCAACACAGGCCGATCGCACCAGCGATGAAAAATTGGCCCTTGGTGGCGTCTTTGAAACAATGGTCACGTTCACCCGCCCCACCGGCGGGGTTATCCCGGTGAGTGGAAACCCGTTTGTGCCCAGCGGTGCCTTCCTCAGTATACCGGCCCAAAACTTGTTGGATCGATGCGAAGTCTCAGAAACCGTGGTCGTCGTTGAAAATGGGCAGACGCTCATCAATTCCAGTCAAATCCGATGGCCTGAGGACATGAGCAACCCCATTGTTGTCTACAAGGGTCATGGATCTTCACAGAAGGCTCTTGTCAGTTGGCTCGTGACGCTGCCCCGAAAGCAGATCGTCGCCTACTTTGATTTCGACCCCGCCGGTATGATGATGGCTAGTCGTTACCCGGCCGGCGCCTGTTTGATACCAAAAGACTGGCAAGCACTCCGTCAAAACGAGGCCGGCAATAAGCTGAGGGAATTCCACCTACAATCCGTGTCAGCGAAACAACTGGAATCGGCCAATA
Organism: Marinobacter sp. ST-43; assembly: GCF_030541085.1. Classification (NCBI taxonomy): domain Bacteria; kingdom Pseudomonadati; phylum Pseudomonadota; class Gammaproteobacteria; order Pseudomonadales; family Marinobacteraceae; genus Marinobacter; species Marinobacter sp. ST-43. The sequence goes on along the minus strand of NZ_JASSVO010000032.1, from coordinate 3,243 downwards.
ACTTGCCCGCCGGCATTCGAAATCACATCCTTAAACACAGACTCTCTCTCACCCAAGAGTACCTGACGGCGAAAGGCTTCGAACTGATTCTTTGCCCGATCACGTAGGATCGGATTTGGCTACGTCGGGTGTTGAATAACCGCACTGTATGCTGTGTGGTGTTTTTGCTGTTGAGGATTGAGTTTCGGGCCTCCAGGTCAGATAGCCCTCAGGGGGGTAGGTTAAGCCTAGTATCCTTGACGGACTGTTTCCGGAAAGCTGGTAATGAAAGGGGCTTGCTGCACATTTGAACTGCAACGGGTGTTGGAATTGGTTGTAGATGTCTACATTGGTCGGTGATGCATACAAACCGAGGCATTCCATAGTTCGGAGCAGCGAATGTTTGAACGGAGTTGACGTTATCCTAGAGTCACTCAAACCGTTGTTCTCGTTCCTCGTCTTCCCGCTGTTCACGTTCTCTCTCGGATTCGATCCACTTAGACAGTTTCGCAGAAACTGATTTGGCAGCCTGAGAGATTTCCGGGCGCTCGTGTTCGACCAACCCACCAATGGCATCCGCTCGAGGTTGCATCACACTCACTCGGCTACCAGACCAAGATGATGGAGTGACACGCTGGGCGAATGCCTCCAGAATGGATTCTGGCTCAGGAGACGCCTCCAGGAACCTGATCGCTGACGCCAAAATGGTAACAACTCCCCCCTCATTTCCATTCTTTGCCCAAAGACTGATACCCGCCGCAATAGACGACCACACGCTGTTATCGTTTCTAGCACGACACCATTCAATCAAAACATCCGTATCGGTTTTGGCGAGAGGAGACTGACGCAAGCCTTCATCTTGGAGAAAGAGCAGTCGTCGATATTGTTCTTTTTCAGTGCCCTCGAAAATGCGATTAAGAAACGCCTCAGGCATCAATGCGATAGTCGTCGCGATAACACTTTCGAATGCATGAATGTAGCCATGGTGCTCATCAATAACCGCAACGATAGTGTCCAACCACTCCAGCTTTTCGGCCTCGTTCCCGCCAAAGCGCAACGCAGTACCGACGACGCGCTCCATGTCATAATCTATGGACCCGCCAGGGTCACTGTGATCTCTTTGGAGTCTTTGGATCGCTGCCTGTAGGCCGACCAGTCGAAGGGCCGAACCAAGCGCATCCACAGCGCCCTCTTTATCATGTAACTTCATGCTTAAAGCATCCAAAATCACGTCATCACCGGCCGGTTTACTTAGGAGTCGCTGAGCAAGATCAAGAACACGGCCTTCGGGCAAGTGAGCATACTCGTCCCGCCACAGGATTGGTCCATACATTCGCGGGTAAATAACTGGATCATCCAGAAGCGTCACACAGCGATCCAGGTCCGTTTCTGTGAACTCCCGCGAGGGGTGCAATCCGACCAATACGTTTCGGAGTTGATTGTGCTGTGCGCACTGGTCAAGCAGCTCCTGTGCTAGTGCTGGATCGACAGAGTCAACCTCTTCAATGAAGCCGCCAAAAACTGCAAAGTTCTTGTTGCCTTCAGGCTGCTGCTTCAATTGATTGACGAGTCGCTGCCAACTGACTCGCTGGTCATTTGCCCCCCTCGCTAAACCTCTCCCGAATGCGACGCGATAGGGCATCCAATCGTCGGAGAACAGATTGAGACCCAACTCGTCGAGTTCATGGTCTGATGCTGCAAAGTCCTCCCCCAAATGGAGCGCCTTGGCTTCAAGTCGTTTTTCAGCTTCGCGATACTTGTTCGCGTCCTCAGGATCAAAGTCAGCGTCTAGGGCCCAATAGTCGTGCCCCTTGCCGAGCACGTATGTCATTATTGTCGGAACCAAGTCATCGGGCTCCAAGTCTCTATCCAATCGAGCAAGGTTATCTGGCAGTGGCTCGAAATCATCCTTGTTTTTGCGCTTGGTGTGGTCGAAATAGATCGTCGATCGGACGGCTTTCCAGCCCTCGACCCAAGGCTGATGGGCATGTAACTTGCAAGCAGCATTGACGAGTTTGTCCCTCATCGCTTTGTGGTGCCATATCCCTCGAAACACATTCGCCAGGGTCTCCCGTGCTGGACCTTCAAGATCAGGATCGCCAGAGGTTCCCAATCGCACCGCAACATCGATAAAGGCACTGCGCCACTCGACGAGTTCATCGTGGCTGGGTCGGAATCCAAAGTCTCTTGGGCGCGCACCAAACTCATTCATCCCATATCCTGTCCACGGCGGTCCACCCAAGGCAGTTGAAAGCATCCGGAAGCCCAGCGACCTACGTCCAGCCAAGTCTGAAAAAAGGCATTCGTTCATAATCGCAATGCGCTGATCTAGAGAGGCATGTGTGCCAGATAAGTACGCTTGGAGAAATCTCGTTATCTTATTTCGAACCGGGTCGTAGTTGTTATCCTCATCTTCATAGTCCGCCACTCGGATTAGAAGCCGAATGCAGCGATCGAAGGCGCTCGCTTCGTATGCCAACAGCTGCAAAAGCCCGAGAATGGTTGTCCGCTGTAGACCGCGAGCTTCCATACCCTCGAAGTCAGGCGCGTTGAGCTCTGCTTCAATCCTTTCGAGCAATACTTCAGGCGCAACCGGGCCGATATAGTCCAGCATTCGTGCTGCCATACCTTCCAGCGTTAATATCCGTCCCAGCAGCCCATCTGGCTGGAGCCAAGCCTCAACGATCTCTTTCGCAACGGGGTGATCGTGCAACAGTCCCAGCCTGTGTGCGAACGACATAAGTAAGCGTTGACGGCCAGAGGCTTCAAAGGTCTCCCTAAGTTGATCAACGGGGATACTTTCAAGTGCTGATGCTGCCAGCTTGTTCGCAATGGCATGGGGCAGGATGGCTCGCCAATGCCCTCTTTTCTGCACGACATGGCGGTCCAGCAAGGTTTTCACGGATCGAAATAATTGAAGCTGGGAATGCCCCGAAATCGAACCCAACACTTCCAACTCGCTGTTACCGTCCTCAGGGGTTGAGACTGAGAACGAATATGCCAGAGACAGTATTTCAGCCTGCTCCCGCAGATTTTGGTCTGGATCTTTACGCTGCTCGAACAAGCGGTTAAATAATTGATCGTCAGAAAGCTGAGCCAATCCTTCGCCTTCCTCTACTCGCTCTGCGATTGCCAGGGATACCCTAGCCCGGATTTCTCATAGTGCTCCAACAACCTTCGCAGACCAAGCCTGGTAGTGCCAGATCCGAGTGGTCATGGTCGAAGTTGGCGATTATTTAGCCAGTTTCCGGCATTCAGGCACAA
>NZ_JASSVO010000031.1:0-16902 GCF_030541085.1 Marinobacter sp. ST-43 | reverse complement strand
TGAGACTTCGGAGTAAGAAGAGAAACCCCGCGTCGCTACGCTCCGATGGGTGGCAGCCTTGCTCCGGTCCGGGTGGCAGGCTTCACGTGGAATGGGTGGCAACCTTCAGCGGTTTACGCACCCGGCGCTTTCAGAAAAGATCCACGAGGCCTTTGAAGAAAGCATCCCGTTGCGGGCTTACGAAGTTCGACTAACCGAGAACGGTGAGCTTTATTGGGTAGAGCACGTTGATGGCGATGTCATCCGCCATGAGCAGGAACCCAATACAGGATTTTTGCAACGCACGGGGATTTTCCTGTTGTCGATACTGCCAATTGAGTGGCTGCTTTGAATAAGGAAAAGACAATGAACTCAGCTGTACATCTCGGCTTTGCGCTGTCTCTGTTGCTTGGCGGGACTGCTGTGGCCCAGGAAGCGACACCGCTGTCTGCGCCGGACTCCACTCCAGACGCTCTCGGCCTGATGCAAGGTTTTCCTCCGGCGCCCGACAAAACGATTCGCTTCACGGATCCGGACTATTTTGCCTTTCCTAAACTGCGCTGGACGGTCTGTCATTTCCGGGAGCTGATGCCGACGACGGTGGTACGTAATGGCAGCGAGGGTGTCAGTGAGCTTCCCGTAGACATCGACGCCGGTATAGACGGGGTCGAGTTCTTGCCCCTGGGAGGTAAGGCGCCGATGACCTGGCGCGACGCCTTTGACGCGAATTACACCGATGGCATCCTGGTTCTGCACCAGGGCAGGGTGGTTTATGAGCGTTACGATGGCTGCCTTGATGAGCACACTCTGCACGGCGCAATGTCCGTTACCAAAAGCCTGACGGGGCTTCTCGGCGAGGTGTTGATGGCCGAAGGCACGCTGGATGAAGCCGCTTTGGTGGGAGACATCATTCCCGAACTGGGGCGCAGTGCATTCGGTGATGCAACGGTTCGCCAGGTTCTGGATATGACCACCGCGCTGGACTACTCGGAAGACTACTCTGATCCTGATGCCGAAGTCTGGACCTATGCCAGGGCCGGGAGCCCGTATCTGGTGAGCGAACAACGTGAAGGGCCCCGAAGCTACTTCGATTACCTGAAAACGGTCAGAAAAGACGGAGAGCATGGTGAAGCGTTCGGCTACAAAACCATTAATTCAGATGTGGTGGGCTGGCTGATCGCAAGAACGACCGGGGTTTCGGTTGCCGACTACTTTTCCGAGCGTATCTGGTCAAAGATCGGGGCAGAGCGTGAAGCTTTCTATACGGTCGATTCCATAGGTACTCCATTTGCGGGTGGCGGATTCAACGCCACGTTGCGTGATATGGCGCGAATCGGTCTACTCGTGCTGAACGAGGGCAAGTGGGCCGGCGAGCAGATTATCCCGGCTCAGGCGATTGCCAGTATTCGCAATGGTGGCGACCGGGCGGTGTTTGCCAAAGCCGGATATGAACTTCTCGATGGCTGGAGCTATCGTGGCATGTGGTGGGTCAGCCACGACGACCACGGGGCGTTCGCGGCGCGCGGTGTGCATGGCCAAACGATCTGGATAGATCCTGCTGCCGATATGGTCATCGTCCGCTTTGCCTCCAACCCGGTTGCCGGCAATGCGGCGAATGATCCGACTTCCTTGCCGGCTTACCGGGCTGTGGCGGATTATCTGATGGCTCAACAGTTTGTTGGCTCTGGTACCAAACCTCTGCTGGATGACCTGTAGTTATTTCAGGAGCGGTCCCGAACCTTTTGCGAATTGGTTCAGAAATTTTCTAAGAGCAGGCTACTCATTCGTTCCGCAACTGGTGACCACAGAGCGAGAGTAGTCGCGTAGCACATCCAAACTAGGGTCATTGAACTCAGACCGGTAGGTTTCGTTGAAAAGGTTCGAGAGATCTTTGTACGAATTATTCTTCGTTCCGTCAGAAAGGGCGATGTGCTCGAATATTTCGGTCATGGTATTTCTAAGGCACTCAGCTTCTGGCTGGGTCGACTCGCGACAGTATTGAGTCAACTCCTGGCGGGCGCCGTTGCGGTCGCTACCATTAGCAATTGCTAGAAATCGAAGGACGCTAATATATCGGGAGATAATAAGTTCTGGATCGTCGGCTGACGCTGGTTTCATCGCACTCAACACGGCATTGGCTTCGTCAAAGTCGTCAACGTTGCCGGTATCAGCACCCCGTAGAATTAGAAACCGCGCCACATTGTTGCCTACCACGTAGTCGTGTTCGTCACCGATCTGACGCACGACGGCGATCGCAGCATCGGCGCCCGACGTGTTGTATTGATACTCTGCCGTGCAAAGAAGTTCGCTTCGGGCATTGTTATCACAGGCGGTGAGAGCGGTCAGAAGGGAAAGTAAGCCGAGTATTTTCCAGTATGGCATGAAGAATTCCGTTTCCAGTGTTGTTGCGAGGCGCCCTTTAGCTGACGGACTGTACACGTGCAGCGCGGAGTTCCTACGTGCGGTGCAAGACACGGTCAATGCTGTATGAGAGTGGCGAGTGGTCCAGAAACAACAAAGCCCGCACAAGGCGGGCTAAGTCATTGAATTCATGGTGCCCGGAGGCGGCACTCTCACCTCAGTAATGACGAGGTTTCCGGAGCAATTGTCGTGATTTTGTCGTGACTTTGGAGCGACTGGTTTCATGCTTCTCGGATCTGGGGGCGGAACAGCTGCTTTTTGAAACAGCCAGTTGGTGCGTTAATTGACACATAGCTTCCACCTAGATTGCCAAATGCTCTCGCTACATAGCATTCTTCTCGGCCCGATCGCGGAATTTGATCCAAGTGTCATCAAAATTGCGAGCATCTGTTTTCAGTGTCACCTTTGTTGGTGACCTCATGATAGCAAACTGTACGCTATGAGAGGGCTGGTTGAAGGTAAAAAGGTATGCGCTAGCGAGCGTGTCGCTATTTACGCCCGGCCGAAACCGAACCGAATATGACCTGCACCTGTTTTCACTTCAACTGGGGCGTCATCTCGGTTTAGCTTTAGCTGCAGGCGCCGCTCCTCTGGCCGTGTGTATACATTGATAGCGAGGTGCAGAAGGGTAAATGTACTCGCCATGATGACGATCAATGCAAATGCGAGTGCTCGAATTTAAACAAAAGCGGACATTCGAGTCAGAGCTTTTCTTCAGAGATTCCAAGCTAATCACCGCGCTTTTATCCCTGAATTCAGATTAACTGCAGCAGTTTGGTGTAACAAGGTGGCATGAATGTTCCCATGCCGCTCCTGATTGTTTAAATTCAGGCAAAATCGCCAACGGGACAACGAGACTGACAAAGAGGGGTATGTGTTGGCCCAGCCCCCATTGCTCCACCGTGGAAAACCAGGGGCTAATTGTTACACCCAACCGGCCAAGATAATTGTCGTTAACCGGTCGTCCTAATTGTCGCCGAACATTCATAGGCTTTGGAAGCTGTCGATTCGTCGTCGGTTGAGTAATTAAAGTTCTGCGGGAATACTCCGATAACTTAATAGAGTCTTTTGATGGAGGTTAACAGAGTGGACTTGAACCACTTGTCGCGTTTGACGAATCAACAGGATGTGTACTCTAACGGAACAGCCAAAATCGTCCGCAGTACACCGATTGATGCCAATGCTCGAAATGACGAGCTACCATCTGTGGTCTACCATGGCCTGGATAAATCAGCATTGCCTGAAGCCGGAGGCATTATCACTGATGTCTACGTTGCCTCGACGGAAACCAATGAAGAGGTAGGTGCCCGCCTATCGAAAGTGGTTAAACTTTTATCCAAGGACCTAGGTGCTGCTTCTGCCGATCTGAAATATTCCTACGATGCGGCTATCGCCAACTTATCGCCTGATCTTATTCAGAAAGACTGGGGATTCTCGATCTCAGCCGGTGAACTAACAGTGACAGCCGGATCGGATGATTTATCGCAGCAGGAAACAAATACCATACACGACGCCTTACTTGCAGCGGGCGTAAAGTATGGCGCCGAAGCCGTATCAAACACAGTCATTGAGGCGCTTAAGCTGGATCGGGGGCCTACAGGGGTGAGCAACGGCGTAGGCCGGTACGATGTCTCGAAAGATAATTTTGGTGATGTTGTCGATCTTCGGGTGTATCTCCAGTCACATGCGCCTGGTGGTCGGTACGGTCAACATGTGGTGGACCCGTCTGATGTCGCAGGGCAGTTTTATACGGGAGGCCAAGCCATGATGGACCAGATCTCCGTCAAAGCGGAAGAAAACTACACCCGTCCCGCTGATTTTGGGCGGATAGAAACTTAGGGGGTTGCCAGAATCCCGGCCGACCCTCTATGACCACATAATTTGTGAATCAAGGGAAGACTTCAAAACATTAGAGGCGTTATCCTCAAGTCTGAATGTTCGCTTTGCGACCAGGGCTTACTCTAGACCCAGCTAAACAAAAGCGAACATTAAAGATAGACGAATACGCAACAATCATTGGTATCGCTGGAGGAAGTTTTGCTCTCGTCAATCAGAACGTATATTCAAAAGCGGCTCCAGACCTTGAACTTTCCTGCATGGTTCTTGAGATCTCAGCGAAAACCTTTAAATGAATTGCGGATGCCGTCGACAATGTTTGTTGTCGCCTCGACTACTCCATGGATCTCGGCTTCAGCAGTCAATGCCAATTCTTCAGTAGATCTCTGATTGCGCTGGGCCGGGGTTCGAACCTCATCGGCAATGACGGAAAAGCCTCGGCGCTGCTCGCCAGCGCGGAGTGCTTCGATGGAGGCATTAAGGACAAGAAGGTTTGTCTGCTCGGCTATGATCGGACTCCACCCCATTCAATGACACTCGGTGGAAAGTGCAACGACGTTTATAGCTCCATCATAAGACACATCGTTTGTCCTCAAGGAACCACTTAACGCGTCTGGATAATACACCTCTGAAACTTTGATGGCCCAACGCGCTACTTCAAGAGTTCGAACGAGGCTCTCGCGGGTCTGATTAAAACGCGGCAGGGATTCCGGCACGAGCTGCTAGCGATTTCTTGCTTGCTGGCCAACCGTCGCAACATAAAGTCCTTAACCGTTACTCAATGCAGAACGTGTGTCCCAGACCCGCAGAAAGTCTCGATCAAAAACTCGGCCCTGATGTCCAGGCTGAACCAGCCCCAGAAGTTGCTGTTTAGCGCTCCAGAACCAGTGCAACCACGATGCCGGCCAGTAAATCGCCTCGGATGTTGGAAAGCCAGTCGGCTTTGAGTTTGTTAACCATAGTTGAGTTTCCAGTGCACTCGTCAAAACAGGAAGGGTGTCAGCGGGTTCTCTTTATCAACGAAAAGGCAGGTTACGAACACAACTTGCGGTGACAACGAGAGTAAAACGCGGGAAAACGGGTCGGAATTGCCCACCGACAGCGGGCGCGGAGCTTATCAAACTACAGGTTAAAAGGTAAGGCGCACGAGACAATAGCAGCGGATTAAACACCACTAATCTACATATTCGATTTATATCTCCTTTTTTATTCATTTTACAGATAACAATTTAAGGCATAACGTAATTCCATTAGATAATAAAGGAAAGCGTTATGTACAAAGGTCTTGGGTTATGTGTTCTATTCACCATCGGTGGTTTTTTGCTCACCGCGCTGACAGGCGACCGCGTCAGCCCGCTGGTGTTTGCTCTGGTGCTGGGGGTCATCGTCGGGAATCTTCCCATGCCATGGAAAAGCCAATCCGTTGAGGCCGGACTGAAATTTTCGACCCGCTGGCTGTTGCGCACAGGCATTGTGCTGTTCGGATTTTCCGTCACCATGCAGCAGGTCTTTGCGTTGGGGCCGCGCATTGTGGTTCTGGATCTGTTGGTCATTGTCACTGTTTTGTTTGTTGGCTACCAACTGGGCACCCGCTGGTTCAAGCTGGACCCGGAGACTGCCCTGCTGACCAGTGCGGGAAGCGCCATATGCGGGGCGGCGGCCATTCTGGCAACGGAAGCCACGATTCGGGCGCGGCCTGCCACTACGTCCATGGCAGTGGCAACGGTTGTATTGTTCGGTAGCCTGGCCATGGTGGTGGAGCCCGTGTTGTTTTCGATGATCGGCTGGGATCAGGGCCTGTATGGCATTTACATCGGTGCCACCGTGCACGAGGTCGCTCAAGTGGTTGCGGCCGGCAATGCAATTGGCCCAGAGGCGCTGGCGAACGCGGTTGTCGTCAAGCTGGTACGCGTGATGCTGTTGGTACCGTTCCTGCTGCTGGTGGGCAGATGGTGGCTCAATCGCCACGCAACCAGACAGGATGGCACCCAATCCGTCGGTAAACTGACCGTTCCCTGGTTCGCGTTCGGTTTTGTGGCGGTGGCGCTGTTTAACAGCGTTGTCACGCTGCCGGAAGCCTTGCACGAAAGCCTGACGCTGACGGGCCAGATCGCACTTACCATGGCTATGGCAGCGCTGGGTTATGAAACGCGCATGTCGAAGCTTCGCGCCCTGGGGATCAAGCCTTTTGCTCTGGCACTGATGTTGTTTGTACTGCTGATCGGTGGCGGGCTTGCGGTGACTCCGATGATTGCACTGGCCTGAAATGCTGGACGCAATCGCCCGGGGTGGGTATTACGACGCTCTGTTAAAAAATCGCTCAAGCCGGGTTGTCAGAAACTGAATGGTGTGGCCGCTGTGTCGCCAGAAATGCCAATACAGCGGAACACTCAGGGCCTGATTTTCTGCAATCATGCCGTAACCCACTCCGGCCAGTGCAAACTGGACAAATCCCTGCGAGGACGGGCACAGGTGATAGCGAAAACCGCCGTGATACCCAAAGCTGTCCATGAACCGATGCTGTAACTGGTCGTTTGGGCCGTAAACGATGGCGGGTGCGCGGCTCAGCGAGTCCAGGCTGATACCGTCTGCGAAGAAGTGGTCCCGAAACTCCGGCGAAGGCCCACGTCCTGATCCTCAATCACCAGATCCATCAGCACATCTTCCTGACTGAACCTAATGTAAATGATTCAACAGTTTCTGGCCCGTCGGGGTTGGCCGTTGTAGCCTTTTTCAATGTGATTCGTGGCAGCCTGGTGGCTTTTTTGCAGGTGCCAGCACTGCGTCCGTGATTTGGTTCGGTGCCATGATGGCTGCCATCGCACTGCATCTTGCCCGTAACGGTCTGCAGGGGCCCATGATCTGAACAGGTTCCAAACCTACGTCGGGAATAAATTCCGGCCCGGCAACGCCCTTGGCCCCTGAGTTCTTATCCGACCGGCTCGATCTTGGCATCGCGTTGCCACAGCATGGAGGCGGTCGGCTTTCATTCAGCGTTCGGGGCTTTCAGCATGCATCCAACCATCGGCCAATACGTTCTATCCTTCATCGCTGTTGCCGGAACGGCAATCGGTATCAGCTTGTCTGCCAATGCGGCTGAATCCACCCGCTTCGAGCGCGGGGCCAAGGTTTACAGCCAGCAGTGTGCGGCCTGCCATCAGGCACAGGGCCAGGGCATACCGGGCTCGTTTCCGCCCCAGAAAAACCACACCGCTGAACTGTACAACGCCACCGACGGCATTGGTGGCCGCCAGTATCTTGGCCACGTGCTGCAATACGGTTTGACGGGGTCCATCGAAGTGGGGGGCACGGCGTACAACGGCAACATGCCCGCCTGGGGCGGTGCCCTCACGAACCAGCAGATCGCGGATGTGCTGAACTACGTGTTGACAGCCTTTGGTAACGAGCAGCGTCTTGCGGGAGAGTTTCAGCCCTACACCGCTGAGGAGATCAAGGCGATTGCGGGCCAGAACCTGTCCGGCAAGGACGTGTACCAGTTGCGACAGGCGGTGCTGGGTCAGTCAGTAGCGCCATCCCGGGAAGGTCCAACCGCCCGGTCGGCCCCAGAGCTGAGCCTGGAGAACGCCATCCGCGATCCGCTTTATGTGGCCGTCCAGAACAGCGGTATTGTAAGAGCCTTACCGTCAAAACAGGCCTGGCCTGGCGTGGCAGGGGCGCACTACGATGCTCTGAGCCCGGATGGCTCTCGCCTGATGGTGTCTGGTTTTAAAACCGGTAATGTCTATGTTCTGGATACGGCCAATGGCGACGTCATGGCCAGTGTGGCGATAGGCGAGGTGGCCCAGGGCGTCAAGATCTCACCGGATGGCCGCTATGGCCTTGCGGTTGCGCCGACCCAGGGCGACGTTGCAGTGATCGACATGAACACCCTCGAACTGGTGAAGAAAATTCCGGTGGGCAAGGTACCCCACAATCTCATCTACAGCGCCGACGGCAAATTTGCCTACGTCACTTTGCAGGGCGAAGGCGCTCTGGCAGTCGTGAACATGCAAACCCTGGAAAAACAGCATCAGATTCCGACGCCGGGGCTTGAGACGCCTCACAACGTTGACATCAGCGCCAACGGCCAACGGCTGTGGCTGCGCGACTTTACGGGCAACGTGGGCGTGATGGACCTGGCCAGTGAAACCATGCTGAAAACCTTCAAGGTGGGCAGTGGGCATGGCGGCATCGACGTGGTGCCCGGCGGGAAATACATCGCGACCGGGGCGATTTCCGCGTCCGCCGTGACCCTGATCGACCCCGAAAGCCTGGAAATTGTCAAGAACGTCGATGTGGGCGTCGGCCCCCATGGCGTTCGCGCCAGCCGTGACGGCCGGTTCATATACGCCTCTGTCACGGCGGATAACCAGATTGCCGTGATTGACAGCCAATCCTTGAAGGTCGTTCGCCGGCAACCCGTGGACGGCAAGTTCCCGTTCTGGATTGCGGTTCCCGGCAACCCGTAAAAAAATGTGGCGACAGGGAATAAACTGAACACAGGCGACGTCTTTGGTTAACAAGTCCACCGATTCCAAACGGGCACACAAAATGCGCAGCACCGGAAGCAAGCAGCAGTTTGACACCCTAGTACGCCCCTGGCGTTACCGGCTGTACGGTGTTGCGCAACGCCAGTCCGCCTCGACTGAAATAGCGGAAGACTATACTCAGGAAACCCTGCTTCGGGCCTGGCGGGATTTTGGCCAGTTGGACGACCAGGTAGCAATCTATGCCTGGCTGCTCAGAATTCTCAACCGTGTGGTTGCCGATGGCTACCGCCGGGACAATCGGCGGCGGCAACTGGCCCCGGTACTCACAACCGAAGACGCCGTGCTGAGCGAACACCCCTGCGCCGCTCCCGGCCCGTTCGAGCAGGCACTGAAACATCAGACCGATGCGCAGGTGATGGCCGCCGTTCGCGACCTGCCGGACAACTTCCGGCAGGTGGTTCTGTTGAGGGACTTTGAAGATCTGAGCTATCAGGACATTGCGCAGATTCTGGACCTGGCGCCAGGCACGGTGATGAGCCGCCTGTCACGAGGCCGTCGCCTGCTGGCCGAGCGATTGATCAAGGTGGCATCCGACAATCCGGCTGCCAGTGACAACACGCACACAAGGGTGACCCCCCATGAGTGATAAGCCCTCTATCACCCCCTCTTCGGAATCCCATCAGTGGTCTGACCTGCACCACCAGATTCAGGACTGGCTGGCGGGCTATGCCGATGGCGAGCTGGATGAGCATCACATCACTCTGGTTGAAGCTCACCTTGCTGGCTGTGAGGCCTGCCGACACGATGCCGAACGCCAGCGGATGCTTTCTGAACGACTACAAGAGATACCCGCGCCCAGATTGTCCCCCGCATTTGCCAAGCGCCTCGACGATACCCTTGCCAGCGTCCAGACCAGCGACAGGCGCCCGGTCGGTCAGAAGCCTCTGGAAGGCCTGAAACACTGGTTGACCCGCCTGAGCCCATCGGCTGTCATCGGAGGCGGCGGCTGGGCGGTGGCCATGGTGCTGGCGGCGATGCTTCTGGTACCCAGCCTGACGCCCGAAGATCCCAATCAGATGGCGGTGGCCAGTCAGATTCCCATGGTCAACGACGTGCTGGCCGATTATCAGCGGGTGGTGGGCAACGATCTGCGCACGCCGTCTGACGACGCCGACCTGTCGCCGCCCATGCAGTGGGCCAATGGCCGCGTTCTGGCCCGTTGGACAACCAGAGTAGGTGGCGAGCCCGCCGAGGCCTACGCCGTGCGGCTGGGCAACAGCCTGATCGTTCAGTACCAAATATCGGAGCGCGTGTTTTTCCGGAATCCGGACGTGCGACAGGCCGTGGCCCGTGCCGGTGATTTTCGAACCCGTGACAACGAGCTGGAAGTTATTGGGTTGCCGATGCGGGCATCGGGCTTACTGGTTGTGGCGCCATCGGGCAATGTGCCACCCATCGACAAGTCAGCGATGAGTGCTTCCTGAACCGACCTCGGTGGTTATTTTCTAATCAATCCCTACACTTAACTCATGCATTCGCAATCAGCCCAACAACAAAACCGGAACCAGTCCGGAGTGATCAACAATGAGGGAAATACCATGTCGATCAATGATTCGCCCGCCATTGCCTCCCAGTCTCCGGCAGAGTCAATCCAAATGAGCCGTCGGCGCCTTTTATTGGGCTCCGCCGGTGCCATGGCGTCCGTCAGTCTGCTGGGGCTCAGCCCGCTGGCCAAAGCCGCAGAGCCCAAAACGCTGCCGGACTACGTTCGCTGGAAAAACGCCAATGACGTCATCGTTCACAGTGCCAACACCATCGAAACCGAACGGGGAGCGATTGGCAGTGGTGTGGTCACTGACAGTGACAAATTGTACGTGCGCAACAATCTGCCAGCCCCGAATGCCGATATCGTTGCTGACCGCGATGCCTGGAAAGTGACTTTTGAAGGCGTGAATGGCCCCCAGTCCCTGACCCTTGGCGACCTTAAAAAAATCGGCGTGGAAACTGTGACCACGGTGCTTCAGTGTTCAGGAAACGGGCGGGCCTACTATCAGCACGGGCCGGGGGGCACCCAGTGGGGCACAGGTGCGGCCGGTTGCCTGATCTGGACCGGTGTGCCATTACGGGAGGTTGTCGCAAAACTGGGCGGCGTGAAACCCGGGATGAATTACATCACCAGCACGGGCGGCGAGAGCCTGCCTGCCGGGCTGGACCCGAAAACCATTATGGTGGAACGGTCCATTCCCCTGAAGGCTCTGGATCAGGCCCTGCTGGCCTGGGACATGAATGATGAGCCCATGCCCCTGGCCCACGGCGGCCCTTTGCGCATGGTTGTGCCCGGCTATTTCGGGGTCAACAACGTGAAATACGTGGATCGGGTGGCGTTCACCGAGGGCCAGTCGGACGCCAAGATTCAGGCCTCCGGCTATCGCATTCGTCCCATTGGCGAGAAAGGAGCACCCGATCAGCCGTCCATGTGGGAGATGCCGGTCAAATCCTGGGTTACCGCCCCCCTGACCACCGCCAGCCAGGGCAAAAACCTGGTGTACGGCGTTGCCTTCGGCGGCATGAATGCTGTCAGCAAGGTGGAGGTGTCAGCCGACGGTGGCGAAACCTGGAAGACCGCCCGCTTCCTTGGGCCCGACATGGGGCGTTATGCCTGGCGGCCGTTTGTGGTGTCGATGGATCTGAGCGCCGGCGATCACCGGATTGTCAGCCGCGCAACCGACACCGAGGGCAATACCCAGCCGCCCACACGCACGGAAAACGAGCGCGGATACGGCAACACCAGTTGGAAAGACCATGGCGTGACCGTCACCGTTTCATAAATGCATGAACCTTGTGGCGGTTCGCCCGCCGGGCCGCCCGTTTCTTTGACCGAACCAGGATTTTCCATGTCACTACGTACACTGTTATTCGCTGTACTTGTCTCTGCGTCTGCCACCGTGATGGCGGATGAACAACTCGAACTGGGCAAGAAGGTGTTCACCGAGCAGGCTCAACCCTCCTGCACCATCTGTCACGCACTGAACGATGCAGGATCGGTTGGCGAAATTGGCCCCAATCTGGACGAGCTCAAACCCTCTGCGGAGCAGGTCCGCAATGCGGTAAAGAGTGGCGTGGGGATCATGCCAGCGTTCGGTGATTCGCTGTCGGAGCAACAGATCGAGGCCGTTGCTCACTACGTTGAATCCGTAACCGGGAAATAAACGCAGGAGGGACCGCCGTGCCGGTCCCGGAGTTCACCCAACCCTGCTGAGTTGCCTAGACCTTGTGCACCTCGTAATAGCGCATCATGCCATTGTCCTCGTGCTCCATATTGTGACAATGGTAAGGATAGAGTCCCGGGAAGTCGGTGAAGGTCAGCGCAATCCGGACCCTCTCTCCGGGCAGCACCAGCACGGTGTCGTGCAGCCCTGAATCCACGATGCCGGCCGCCAACTGCCCGGCAGCTAGTGCATCGGCGTAGCGTCGGCTTAGCACCCTGAACTGCAATCCACGGACATGCATGGGATTCGGTATCATGGTGTTGTTGAAGAACTCACAAACCTCGCTTTCGCCCAACAAAACAACTTCGCCATCGGCCACCGTCGCACCTTCAAACTGACGACCTTTGATGGTAAAGCCTTGCATCAATTTCATGCCAAGCCGGAACAATCGGGGGGGCTGTGATCGTGTCCGGGCGTGGCAGGTCGGCCAGTTCATTGCTCAGCCGTTCAGGGTGTGTGGATATTTACCCCATGTCAAAGCCTAAGTTTGGGATTTGACATTTCCTTGATAAATCCTTCAACAAACCTTGACCCACCATCCAGTCTGGACTTCCCCCACTAAACACGACAACCCCGAGCCTCAAACGGAGGCAAATTGGGCGGCATTGAAGGCCATTCCGAATGTTCGCTTTGCGACCAGAAGCACCTAAACAGAAGCGAACATTCGATGCACGTCGATCGCCAGTGTAATGGGTGCATGTCCGGTTGTTCGGGTGAGGCACCACAGGAATACACCAATCGCATGTCCAGATAATTCCTGATTTGATGCACAGACAGGGTGCAGCGACGGAACGCTTTGGAAATGACATGGCCTAGCTCCTGGGTGCTGACCTACGTTCAAGATTGGTATCGAACATTCAGGTATTAAAGGTCATGTTGGTAACGCCTTGCTCTGTCGAGCATAAGGTGCGCAATCCGCTGTCCCAGTTCGAAACCTTCCTGCACAGTCACCAGCTGCGCGCTTGGTTTATCTCGCCCCCAGGCCTCCCCGGCCTGTCGAGAGGCAAAGAAAAGGACATCGCAACAAAACGCACTTCGAATGTCTCCCGATGCGGCCACCGACACTAAAGAGACGACCGCGTCCTCCGGCTCAAGCGAAACCACTCTCTGTGGCGTAATCGTCATGTTGATCGGGTTGTTCGTCTGCGGGCAACGCGATTGCACCTGCGCCCGTTCGCCAATAACGGTTGGAAACATCAAGGCATCCAGTGCACACCAGGTGTAAAGGGGCCGATCGTTGATGACAAATGCATGCGGGGTTTCTCGCAGTGTGATGCCGGAGCCGATCAGCCGTCCCTGGCCGTCGTACTCGATGGTCCCGCAGGGCAGTTTTTCCAGCACCAACTCTGCCTCATCAGTCGTCCAGTTGAGCGACTTCGCGAGCCGCTCAACAGTGACCGGTTGTCCCAGGGCAAGCTCGCGCAACAGCGTCACATGAAGCGCGGCTTCCCTTTCGCCGGTCAGACCCAGCCGTTCCACGATCTCATCCATGTTATACATTGGCGGCACCGTCTTATCCCGCACAGCACGACAATTGCTTCACGTCCTTGGTGAAGGTTTGGGCACAGAGCTTGAGCCCCTCCACCATGGTCAGGTACGGGAACAGCTCATCGGCAATGTCGTTCACGGTCATACGCGCACGCAGCGCCATGACGGCCGTCTGGATCAGCTCACCGGCTTCGCCCGCGACGGACTGGACACCCAGCAATCGTCCGCTGCCACGCTCAGCGACCATCTTGATGAAGCCCCCGGTATCGAAGTTAACCAGGGCCCGGGGCACGTTATCGAGGGTCAGGGTGCGGCTGTCGGTGTCGTATCCCTGAGCCTGGGCCTCCGCCTCGGACAGACCGACGGTGGCCACTTGTGGATCGGTAAAGATCACCTCGGGCATGGCGCTGAGGTCGAGGCTGGCGTCACCGCCGGTCATGTTAATGGCGGCCCGACTACCACCGGCGGCAGCCACGTAGACGAACTGGGGTTGATCGGTGCAGTCCCCGGCTGCATAAATGCCGGACGCGGTCGTTTGCAGGTGGTTGTCGATCCGGATCGCGCCGCGCTCGGTAGCCACGCCGACGGCCTCCAGGTTCAGGTTCTCGGTATTGGGTGTGCGGCCACTGGCCACCAGCAGTTGCTCCGCCTCCAGGGTGCCGGCGTTGGTTTGGAGGGTGAACACCCGGCCATTGTGGGTAATCTCACTGGCCTGGGTCTGCTTGAGCACCTCGATGCCCTCGCGACGGAAGGCCGCTTCCACGGCTTCACCCACCGCCGGGTCTTCCTGAGACAGCACCCGGCTGCGGGCCAGAATGGTGACCCGACTGCCAAGGCGGGCAAAGGCCTGAGCCAGCTCGATGGCCACCACCGAGGCACCAATCACAACGAGGCGCTCGGGAATGTGATCCAGCTCCAGCGCACTGGTGGACGTGAGATAGGGCGTCTCGGATAGCCCCGGAACAGGCGGTTCGGCGGGCCGGGCACCGGTGCCGATAAAGGCCCGGTCGAAGTGCACCGTCTGCTCGCCGCCGTCGTTGAGCGTAACCGTCAGTGTGCGCTCGTCCACGAACCGCGCCTCGCCCTTGAGGACGGTAATCGCGGCATTGTCATTGAGAATGCTCTGGTACTTGGACTCGCGCAGCTCCTCCACCCGGGCCTGTTGCTGAGCCAGAAGGGCTGAACGATCCACCACCGGTGCCTGGGCACTCAGTCCGTCGTCAAACGGGCTTTCCCGGCGAAGGTGGGCGATATGCGCCGACCGGATCATGATTTTGGACGGTACGCAACCAATGTTGACGCAGGTTCCGCCGATGGTGCCGCGCTCAATCAGCGTCACCCGGGCACCGCGCTCCGTCGCTTTCAGGGCCGCAGCCATGGCACTGCCACCGCTGCCAATCACCGCAATGTGCAGGTTGTTGTCACTCATAAACGTTACTCCTTGGTTGAAGGGCTGTCGCAGCAGGCGTCGTGTTTCTTTTTACGCCAGACGGCATAGCAGGTCAGGCCAATAAAAAAGACCAGTGCGGGCAAAAGCACGTAGTCGAGATAGCCGGTGAGGGCTGCCAGGCCTAAGGTTCCCAGCAAAACCACCAGTATTGGGGTAAAGCAGCACAGGGCGACCAGCACCGTGCCGATGACGCTCACCCGCAACAGGGTTTTGGGGTTTGCCATGGTTACTCCTGTTTTGCCTGAGATTGTTTCAGCGTGGACGGATAGCCGGCGTTGGTGGTGGCTTGCGTCAGTGCCTCAACGGTCGTTTTCTCGTCGTCGAAGGTGACCGTCGCATCGCGTTCTTCATAACGAACATCCACAGAGGTCACGCCCTCCACCCGGTTGAGAGCGGCCTTGACGGTGATCGGGCAGGCCGAACAGGTCATGCCAGGGACTGACAGGGTGACGGTTTGTGGTGCTGCCAGGGCCGGCAGGCTAACGAACAGGAATAACGCTGTGGCGATCAGTGATTTTTTCATGGTGCTATGCCTCTCAGTAAAATAGGGGTAAAACATAAGGGAACGCCAGCGCAGTCAGAATGAGCAGCGCGACAATCCAGAAAACAACCTTGTAGGTTGTGCGTACTTGCGGCACCGCGCAAACATCGCCCGGCTGGCAATCCTGTGCAGGCCGGTATATCCGGCGCCAGGCAAACACCATGGCCACCAGTGCCGCACCGATGAACCAGGGCCGATAGGGTTCCAGGGCGGCCAGATTGCCGATCCAGGCGCCTGAAACTCCTAACGCGATTAAAACCAGGGGACCAAGACAGCAGGCGGATGCCAGGACGGCGGCAACGCCCCCTGCGATCAGCGAACCGCGACCGGATTTGGGCTCAGACATTACGTTGGCTCCTTTCATGAGATGGATGACTGAGATAAGGTTACTCCCGTAGTCAGCTACGGAATCAACCCCCTATGTCCAAGAAACCACGTTCAATGACCATTGGCGCCCTGGCCAAGGCCGCCAATATTGGAGTGGAAACCATCCGCTATTACCAGCGCCGGGGACTGGTGGCAGAGCCTGACAAACCCTATGGAAGCATCCGCCATTACGACGATCAGGCGTTGGCGCGTCTTCAGTTCATTCGAACGGCCCAATGGTTGGGCTTCAGCCTGGATGAAATCGGAGGACTGCTAACACTGCAAGACGGCACCCATTGCGATGAAGCACGGGTACTGGGCGGACAGAAGCTCGCCAAGGTGCGTGAGAAAATTTCAAGTCTGCGGCGTATCGAGCGAACGCTGGAGGGGCTGGTGCAGGCATGTTGCACTGAGCAGGGTGACGTGAAGTGCCCGCTCATTACGTCTCTTTATAAGGGCGTAGAGGAAAACACGTCGTGAGCTTATCTACGAGAGCCAACTTCTCTGCCGGGGTCGGTTATGGCAACCAGCAAGGGGGCCGATCCGGTCGGCATCATACGTCGCCGCTTATCCCCGAGCCTACGCCAAATCTAAACGTTCGCTTTGCGACCACAGGATAATTTGTTGTGTCAATTTCCGACCACGCTATAGCGGCATGACCAGTTGGCTGATTCATTGTTTAAACTTGTTTCTGAGTCTTTCTCAATTAACGACTTCAGGCATATGTCGGTAGATTAGACTCGATATGCAAAGAAGGTCGGTAGAGCCTACCTTGCGAAACAGGTTGATTGTTAATCCTCCTCATCCCTGGTCGGACAGTCGCCGCCACGCCCAATTCAGGATCCTACGCAGCTTTAAGATATATCTCACACGAATCCTGCATTGACAATGATAGGGTTGGGGCCGAGTCAGCTGGTCAGGACGACCGGGACTCAACGCCGGTGCGTATTCCGGCGAACGTGACCGTTCATTCCGGGGATCGTGACCGATTTGCACACGGCCCTCACGCTGGAGTCAGTTTTGTACTCTGAGCGGTCACGATGGGTCAACTGATTCCGTATT
>NZ_JASSVO010000030.1:0-21341 GCF_030541085.1 Marinobacter sp. ST-43 | reverse complement strand
TGGGGAAATCAGGCAGCCTGCCAGGGTGGCAGCTTTGCCGTGGAATCAGTGGCAGCTTTCGCGTGGAATGGGTGGCAGGCTTCGTCTGGAATCAGTGGCAACCTTGGTCTGGAATACGCAAGATAACCAAAAAGACCCGCGAATCGGTCGAAGCGTGGATCGAATTGCGCGGACTCTCAGGAATGGATTATTTGTGGCCGAGCCGGATGCGAAAGTTTGACCACATCACTACTCATCAATACGCCCGTCTCGTCAAAAAGTGGATAACCAGCATTGGACTTGATCCCTCAGTCTACGCAACCCATTCAATGAGACGTAGCAAAGCGACATTGATCTACAAGAAGACCAAAAATCTTCGAGCCGTACAGTTGCTATTGGGACACACTGCATATTCCGGCCCATCATGAACACCCATTCCGGGCGAACGTGAACACCAATTCTGGTTTAACGTGAACAGTCATTCTGGTCGAAGATGAACACTTTTCCGGGTTTTCCGGAATCGGTGTTCACGATGCCGGAATCAGCGTTCACATTCCCGGAAACGGTGTTCACGTTCAACCGGAATCCTTCTTAACGCATTGTTTATTCGACCGTTTGCTACTCTGATTCCTTTTTCTGGGGAGCGGAGTTGTGCCAGCAAAGAGAATTCCAATGCGTAAAATCAGAGAGGTGCTTCGCCTGAGGCTGGAAGCCGGGCTCTCGATCCGGCAGATCAGCGCCAGCACCAAGACCAGTGTCGGGGCCATCCAGAAGCTGTTGGCCCGGGCCGATGCCCTGAACATCAACTGGCCGTTGCCCGAGGATCTGGACGATGGCCGCCTAGCGGCCCTGTTCTATCCCGGTGCCGATCCCACTACATCCACTCGCTACCAGGTGCCTGACTGGGCCACCGTTCATCAGGAACTCAAGCGTAAAGGGATGACCAAGCAGTTGTTGTGGGAGGAGTACACGGGCCAGTATCCCAACCGCTGTTACAGCTACTCCCAGTACTGTGACCGTTACCGGCACTGGCTGAAGCAGCAGAAGCGCTCCATGCGCCAGACCCATAAGGCTGGGGAGAAGTGCTTCGTGGATTACTGCGGCCCGACCGTGCCGATCATCAACCCGCAGACCGGTGAGGTACGCACTGCTCAGGTGTTCGTGGCAGTGCTCGGTGCCTCCAACTACACCTACGCTGAAGCTACCTGGAGCCAGGGGTTGCGAGACTGGCTATCCAGTCACATGCGTACCTTCGAGTACTTCGGCGGCATTCCGGAGATGGTTGTGCCAGACAACCTGCGCAGCGGTGTCAGCAAGGCCTGTCGGTACGATCCGGAGCTGAATCCCAGCTACCAGCAACTGGCCGAGCACTATCAGGTGGCCATTCTCCCGGCCAGGCCCTACAAGCCCAAGGACAAATCGAAGGCGGAGGTCGGCGTGCAAATCGTGGAGCGTTGGATCCTGGCCCGGTTGCGTCACCACACCTTCTTCACTCTCGCCGAAGCCAACCAGTGCATCCGGTCACTGCTTGAAGAGCTGAACAGCCGCCCGTTCCGGCGGCTGCCGGGTAACCGGCAAACAGCCTTCGAGACACTGGATCAGCCCGCCCTGCGTCCCTTGCCGAAACAGCCCTATGAATACGTTGAGATCCGGCGTTGCCGGGTCAATATCGATTACCACATCGAGTTCGACCAGCATCATTACTCGGTACCGCACCAGTACGTGGGCGAGCAGGTGGAAGTCCAGGCCAGCGATCATTTGGTGCAGGTCCACTTCCGGCAACGCCAGGTGGCAAGTCACCCACGGCGTCACAGGCCGGGCACCACCACCGAAGCCGGTCATATGCCTGCCCGGCATCGAAAACAGCAGCAGTGGACCCCGGGGCGTCTCAAGAACTGGGCCCGGGACATCGGGCCAGACACGCTGATCTGGGTCAGTGATCGACTGGCTGAGCGGGAACACCCGGAGCAGGCCTACCGGGTCTGTCTCGGGTTGCTCAACCTGACTCGGGAGTACCCCAGCCAACGCCTGAATGCCGGCTGCCGCATCGCCAATCGGGAAGGTCTGAACCGGCTGAAGCACATCAAAGCCATTCTCCGGAGCAACCGGGACAAGCTGCCGGAGCAGTTGCCCCTGAACGCCGAACTCCCTCAACACCACGAGAATATCCGTGGCCCGAAGAGCTTCCACTAGGACATCACCCATGAGCACAACACAGACCCTGGCACGACTGAAAGACCTGAAGTTAGGCGGCATGGCTGCCGCCCTGGAACACCAACAAAACCAGCTGGGCACCTACGACGAACTGCCGTTCGCGGAGCGCCTGGAACTGCTGCTTGACCGAGAGTTCCAGACCCGAGAGCACCGGAAACAGGACCGCCTGGTACGCCAGGCCCGCTTCAAGCTCCGTGCCTCGATCCAGGACATCGACTACCAGCACCCCCGCAACCTGAAGAAAGCTCAGGTGGCCCAGCTGGCTCAGACCGACTGGCTGGAGCGTGGCCAGAACCTGTTGATCACCGGCCCCTGCGGCAGCGGGAAAACCTACCTGGGCTGTGCGCTTGGCAACCAGGCCTGCCTGAACGGCCTCAGCACCCGGTATTACCGAATCTCCCGGTTACTACTGGAGCTGACTCAGGCCAAAGCTGACGGCACCTACCAGAAGACGCTGAACCAGCTGGCCAAAGTGAAGTTGCTGATCCTGGATGACTGGGGACTCGAAGCCCTGAAACCGGCACACCGGAACGATCTGATGGAGATCATGGATGACCGTCACGGCACGCACTCAACCATGATCATCAGCCAACTGCCTACGGATCAGTGGTATGCCGCCATCGGCGATAACACTCTGGCTGACGCCATCCTAGACAGGCTAATGCACAACGCCCATCGCTGGGCTCTGAAAGGAGAATCGATGAGAAAACGACTTCAGGAAATTGACTGAACGTGAACACCCGGAGTAAAAACTCCGGTGGGTGATGCGTTAAGAAAAATGGTGTTCACGTTCAACCGGTATGGGCGTTCACGTTCGCCGGAATACGCAGACACACAAATATGTCGAGCACCGTGCGATACCTTGGTGTCGAAGTCGAGGATGCTCTGGAGATAGCTGAAAGTATTGAGATCTAACCGCTTAACTAGGCTCTTTGATTCCTGGATGCCGCAGAGGCTGCCAGCTCCAGTTGATGATCACCCGCGAGTTTCGATCTGGATCCTTCAGTCGTAAACAAAAGCGGACATTTGCCCAAATGCAAGCTCTTCAAGGCGCGAGCAGCGCTATGACGGCCGCCGGCCCAGAGAAGAAGCTTTGAAGAGTCGTTGTTATTGGGGATGTGAATCAGGTTTGGGCGCGGGGAGGCGGCGCTGGAATTTAATAAGAATGCCAACTAATTAGGTTTATAGTTAATTTTACAAGACGCAGTTAATCACTGGTATCAGGTCAGAGATGGCTAGAGAATGAAAAGCGAAACGGATCTTCGAATGAGCTACGTCGAATTTTCTTGGGAATACGATTTTCCAGAATTTATAGAAAAAATTTTGGAGGATGACTACATTACCCGGCCGGAATGCTATGACGAAGCCTCTCTGAAACGTATTGCGGCATTGTTACTGCTTGACCCTGAACCAGAAGTTGGGCTTTTGCTGTCTCTGGCAGTGACTAGTAAAAAACCTATTGGAAGCTAATGCTATGAATCGCCTCACAATTCGATGTTTATTTATTGCTTTTTTGGTAACAAATGGCCAAGTTCAAGCTGAGCCGCTTAATGAGGATGAGCTATCAAACCTTCCGGAAAGCACGAGAGATGTAATTCTGCTTAATAGAGAGGTTGTCGAAAATGGAGGCCAGGGAATAAAAGCCATATCGTTTAAAGATGCTGATTACAAATTCGCTATCACATCAATATACGATGGTCGAGACGAAGACCCGCCAATCCATATGGCATTGGTCTCGTCGAGTGACAATGGAGCGAGTATCGCCTTCAAAATAAATAGAAATTGTTCAGTTATGACTCGAAACGAGGATCTAATCAGTAAGGTAATTCGTGTTGACGACCAAAATGTCTCTGTATTCTTTGGTTGCGGCGCTGATCCAAGCAGCCCTAGCGAAACGCAGGAGGTATATACATTTAAAACTAGTACGGGTCTGAGATACGTGCTCGATCGATTAAAAGAACATCCTTATGTATTTGTGGATTTTGGCGGCGGACGGGTTCCTTTCGCTACGGATGGTTTCAACACCGCTTGGCAGCGTGCGGACTCACCAGTCTTGTAGATTCAAGCTACATGCCTAAATAGTGCGTCAACGGGATTGGTTTTCCGCTGGCGCTCCAAACCAACCCGTTACGCGGGCGTTTTATTCCCAAATCTGAAAGTACGCGTTGCGACCAAGGCCGCGGCCCGGAACTCGGAATATAAGCGACTGCCCGCATGTGTCGCGACATAGCGATTCTGGCTTGGCCCAATATATCGGTTGTTGCTTCAGTGGATCTCGTATTTGCCGGGTCCTCTGATTTGCAGGCACCAGGTGTGTCGGCTTCCTAGGGGCTGACTGCGTTCGTAGTGATGGATACAAACACCGGGGATGTGACTCTGACGAAGGGCCTGCCCCACCCGGAACACGAAGGACGATTGAGCGGTGATGAACAGGTGAAGCTTTTCCAGGTGCGGGAAACGTTTGATCAGTGTGTTCATGTAATCCACTACCGCTTTGATCAGTCGCCGCTGCTTATGCTCCGAGCACAGCTGGTCGAGGCCCACCTTTCCGTTCGAAAAATTAATCGAGAAAATCGGAATGTTCGGAAACTTAAGGCTCATGTCTGGGCGATCCATCGGTATGCTGAACTCCAGACAAAGTCCTGCCTCGGTGCCTGACTGCGGCGTCTCTGGCAGCTGCGTTGATTGAAGCAGTATGCCGTTGTCCGGCTCTTCATTGTCATGCCAAACCCCCGAGGATCGATCGTAGTCTCGGATGTGGATCTTGTTCTGATTGCCCCATTCAAAGCCCGCGAGCACAACCATGGGAACTGCTGCGATACCACCGTACATCGGCAGGTAATTATTTGGCCCGGAACCGTGGGTGATCTTGTCCTTAGCCTCAGACATCTTTGCTTCAAGAATTCTCAGGTGCCTCTTGGGTGATTTGTTCCGGCCGTCGATGAGCACCATTTCTTCTCGAACACCGGAATACTGTGCTGGCAGGTCTTTCAAAATCCCACGAATTTGGGAGGTTTCGTAGCTAAGGTGCTCGATGCAAACAATGCGCTTACTGCTCTGAGATCGATGATGAGCGACAAATAAGAAGATCGCGATGATGAAGCAAGCGAATGCTCCCAACGCCAATAAGATTTGGATCCAAAACGCTGGTTCACTTGAAGAGATGCTGCCATCGACCACGATGTCGGTTCCGGGAACCGGAATCGAAACCACGCCCCAGGCCCAAAACGAACCGACCAGCGCCAGCATCAATCCGACTCCGAAGCCTACGATTTTCACTCCCGCGCTGAGGTTTGTTGGCCGAAGGCTAAAAAGAATGGAGATCCAGCTCAGGATTGACTCACCCCAACTTCTCCTTTTCATAGGCTTGCTCATTCTTTCTGTCAAAAATTTATTCAGTTTGTCGCATCATATTCGTACAACTTTCTGATTACTAATGTATTGGAGAAAAAGATTTACAACGAAGATTTGTAACACCTTGTATCTGTCGCCTGCGTCCCCAGATCATAAGAATGCCCACTGAGCCTAGAGGTCTCGCCCTTGAATAACCTGCCTTCCTCTCCGATTAATGACATCCTTGAACAAACCTGTGCCGCCATCGATATCCCCCGAAGTAAAGCGGAAGAAGCCAAGTCCCGCTATGAATCGGTCGGTACCTGGCTCCAACGTGACGCATCCCAGCTTCGCAGCTATGACCCCAAAGTGTACCCGCAAGGATCGTTTGAATTGGGGACCGTGATCAAGCCGATGACGGACGCGGATGAGTACGACATCGACATCGTCTGCGCTCTGGATAACACGCCATCGGTCTGGGCCCAGCGGGATCTGAAATACCATGTGGGCAAGGAAGTTAAGGATTACGCCAAGGCGCAGTCGTTAAATGAGCGTCCGGAGGAAGGCAAGCGTTGCTGGACCCTGCACTATGCCAATCAGGCTCGCTTTCACCTCGACGTCCTTCCGGCTAAGCCCGATGCCCAGGGTATGCGGGCCATGCTTGAACGTCGGAATTATAGCGACGTCGATCAGACTGAACACGCCATCAGCATCACTGACCAAACTCACAACGACTACGAGACCCCCTTCGGGCAATGGCCGAAGAGTAATCCAAAGGGGTACGCCAACTGGTTTCGGGAGCAAATGAAGACCGCCTACCAGAATCGGCGAATGGTCGTCGCAGAGGCCCGCAAGACGAATGTCGAGGATATTTCCGACTACGACATCAAGACTCCCCTCCAACAGGCGATCCAGCTTCTCAAGCGCCACCGAGACAAGATGTTTCTCGACAACGGCAACGTCGATGACAAGCCGATCTCCATCATCATCACTACCCTAGCTGCGAAAGCATACAACAACGAGAGCACGGTCGAGCAGGCTCTGCGATCAATCCTGAATCACATGGAGGATCACATCCAGATATCCGGATCCACTTACGTTATCCGGAACCCGGTCAATCCAGCGGAGAATTTCGCCGACAAATGGCCGTATCATCCCGAGCGACGGGATGCGTTCTTCGATTGGCTGGAAAAGGCGAGACAGGATTTTGGCCAGGTTCTGAATGCTCAGGACTTTGCAGCTCAGGTGGCGGCACTTGAGGCGCTGTTGGGGCAGCGTGTTGTGACTGAGGCCCAGGTGCGTCGGGACTATCAGAGCGGTGGGAATCTTGAACGGATTCTTGAAAGCGTTAACCCTAAGAACATCCTCAAAGTACCCCACGCCGAGAAACCGCCTTTTCCGGTCGCAACGCAATCCGGAGCTGAAGTGGTTATCAAAGCAAAAATTGGCAAGACTACACCGACTACGGCACTCTCAAGCGACGGACCAGCTGTCCCGAAATACCATAAAATAGACTTTGAGGCTGATCTACGTAACATTCTAGATTACGACATTATAAAGTGGCAGACCGTAAACACGGGCGTTTATGCAGCCTTGAAGAACGACTTGAGAGGTGAAATCGCATCTGGCACAACTATTGGCACTGGCAGACGCCATCAAGAGCGAACGGCCTACAGGGGTTCCCACTGGGTTTGTTGCTATGTGATGAGGGGTCGTGTTTGTGTCGCCAAGAGCGCCCCGTTCATCGTCAATATCCAGTAAAAGGGTAACCTTGCGCGACAGTCATAGAGTTTGGCGTTTTCCCCAATCTGGCGCTTAAGACGGGTGAGCGATGCGCTGCGAGAGCTTCCGTACCCTCTGAATGTTCGCTTTGCGACCAGCCCGAGCTAGAGAAACATCTTCCTTTACAGGAATCACGCGAGGTGTTCTGGTTCTATGCGGAGCGCGAACATCTTGATTTAATGGTGGGATGCCCTTCAAAGGCCGTCAATCGACCACATCGAGATACCGCTTCCCCGTTATGTAAATGCGATAGATTGTAATTGCATTGGTTACTAGCACGAGGGCTTCAGCCAACGTGCCACCCACCGATCCAGCGATGATGTGACTGGCCATCCACGACAGCGCCGCCAGGCCAAGGAACACCCGCATCGGGATGCCGCGGAGCAAAAACATCCCAACGGTACCCAGAACCATCGCGATGATTGCCGGCAAATCCGACCAGCTCTGCCAAGTCAGCACAGACGCCAGACCGCTGACCACCAAAATAGCCGCCATCACCGATATATTTCGAGGGTAATAATGTGCAAGGCAAATTCGGGCGATTACCAGCAAGGAAAGTGCCGCAGCGGTCCAGCTTCCAAAAAATGCGAATTGCAGTGCAAAGGCCACGTTCGCGGAGAGCAGCAGGACAAACAAACGCTCGTCTTGCTTGCTCGAAAATGCCAGAACGCAGAGAACAAGAGAGATTAGGCCGAAAACTTGACCGGCCAATGTGCAGTAATTGTCATACATGGCATTCGTGCTCTTCGAGGTTATCCGCCAAGCTTGTTAGAACCGCTGATTCTGACCGACAGCGAAAAGACTGCTGTATTTCATGCGTTTGTAGCTATGCTAATGTTTGCGATTGGGCAATGTAATTCCATAAACGTGCATACTTTCTTTGCAGAAACGCACGAGAAATAGATCGACTTCGACTGATGGGATTTGAAATGACACGCGGTCACCTTACCTGGAATGACTTTAAAATCGTCATGGCGATAGCAAACGCTGGTTCATTGTCTGGTGCGGCTCGCTCACTAGAAGTAAATCACGCAACAGTATTTCGTCGACTTGGAGACATTGAACGGCGGCTTGGCGTTGCCCTGTTTGAAAGAAGCCGCAAGGGATACAAGCCTTCTTTGGCGGGAGAAGAGCTCGCCAACACTGCCAGAATCATGGATGAGGCGGCTCATTCCGCAGAACGTAAGGTGGCAGGGCGTGACCTGCGGCCGAGCGGGGAAATATGGGTTACGACGACAGACTCTCTATTAATGGGGTTACTGGCACCTCTATTCAAAGAGTTTTGCAATCGCTATCCGAATATAGTGTTGGACGTCGCAGTTGCGAATGAGATGCTTAACCTGACACGCAGGGAAGCCGATGTAGGCATCCGGCCAGTGAACCGCCCTCCAGAGAATCTTATTGGTAGGCGGCTTGCCACTGTCGGTCAGGCCATATTTGGCCATCGCAACCTGGGTTTGGACAAAGGCCAGTCCATCGACTTTCTCTCCCAGCAACCATGGATAGGTGCAGGACCTCGACTACAGGACTCCGTACTTGAACAATGGATGGCTCAGAAGAACTTGGCAGATGCATGCGTATTCAGAGTAGATACGCTGGTTGGTCTACTTAGTGCTGTGAATGAAGGCCTGGGGCTGGCAGCGCTTCCATGTTATCTGGCGGAAACCTGTCCTGATATCGTTCAACTATCAGACCCTATTCCAGAACTGAACTATGACCTTTGGCTGCTTGTGCACCCGGATCTTCGAGGTGTCGTAAGGATTCATGCATTAATGGATTTTGTGACAGAAGCAATTCGGGAAAATGGTCACCGTTTGGCAGGGACCGCGTTGACTCGCTCGGCAATCCCCCCAAAAAACTTCGGAGATCAGAAGTAGAATTGACCTCAAGCTGCCTCGGAGGCAGACTTTCTATGAGGCAGTGATGCTTGCGGACAAACGTTCGCTTTGCGACCAGGGCACACTCGGAGCTCAGCTAAACAAAAGCGAACGTTCGCAGCATCCCAAATTTCTGGATTTAATTCCCCCGAGTTGCCTAAGAAACGCCCCTGCATTCCCCCCCCCATTCCAGAGGTGGCGGCCATTGAAGTTTTCTAAGCGGTGACTGCAAAACTCAATCTGGCCATTTGGGATGCAAGCTATCAATGACGTAGTTGTGACTGTGGACACTGGAGTTGAAATCACTTGCGATATGAGGGTGGTCACTTGGAAGATCGTCGTGGTGGTGCGAACGTTCTGACGGATCAACAGATGGCCATAACTTCACGGCAAGGATCAGCCCGCCGAGAGCAAACCCCAGAAGTATCAATAGAGTGATGGTCATTCCCGCAGAAGAGCCCAGCCAACCAGCTAATGGATACGCGATCAGCCATCCGGCATGCGATAAAGAGAACTGGGCAGCGAACAGAGCTGGCCTATCTTCAGCATGCGACGACCGCGTAAGGACCCTGCCTATGGGCGTTTGAACGGTGGAAAAACCAACGCCTAGCCATGCCCAAACGGGTAACAGCCATTCCAGAGAGCCTACCGGCAGCGCAAGAACCAACCCGGCAACCAGAATCCCACCTCCTGTGAGCATGACTTGCCGGTCCTGCCAGCGTTTCAATAAAGCTGGCAACGCCAATGCCGCCAACATGGAACCGCCACCAAACGCGGCAAAAGCCATAGCCGTATGCTGGTCGGTAAGGCCGAATTGTCCCTGCACCAGGACAACCGTATTCACGATCACCATGGCTCCCGCAAGACTGACAACTAGGTTCAGTGACATCACCCCGCGCAGGCGAGGAGTTGCCATGAAAATTCTGAATCCGGCCCGTGCGCGATCATAAACGCCGCGACGTTTTTCTGATTTGGCCCCGGAGGGCAAAGCAACGGACACCACCAGCAAGGCTGATGCGATAAAACCGATTACCGTGCCCGAGAACAATGCCTGCCAGCTGGTGGCAAGCAGAATCAACGCCGCGAGCGCAGGGCTGATGAGGTTTTCCAGATCGTAAGCCAATCGGGAAAGCGACAGCGCCTTGGTGTAATCGTCTTCATTTGGAAGAGTCTCCGGAATCGTAGACTGGAAGGTTGGTGTAAAGGCCGCCGAGGCGGACTGAAGGACCGCGATTAGCACGTACACTTCCCACACTTCGGTGACGAAAGGCAAAGCCAGCGCCGTCGCCGCTCGAATCACATCCAGAGAGACCAGCAGAGCACGACGGGGTATGTTCTCCGCCAGAGCTGATGCCAGGGGGGCTAGCAAGACATAAGCGACCATCTTGATAGCCATGGCGGTGCCGAGCACCTGTCCCGCCTCGTCTCCGGCCAGATCGAATGCCAGCAGACTCAAGGCCACCGTAGCCAGCCCCGTACCCAGCAATGCAACGACCTGGGCCAGAAACAAATGGCGATAGGTTCGGTGCTTCAGAATCTCAAGCATGGCTTCACCAGTGACAGCATAAGAAGCAGAAAGGTTGTGGTAGAAATCTGACTCCAGTAGCATTCCATGCTATCCCCCCAGGGGGGATAGGTCAAAAGTGAGATTTTGCCTACAGGTCTACCAACCATCAGTCTTGCCGGGAACACTGTTATGCACCATGAACGACTCGACCATTGGCAACATAATCACGTGTTTGGTCAGGATCAGAAGCGCTCTGGCGAAACCCGCACACTCATCGTGGTGGGCCTGACACTGGCGATGATGGTCTGGGAAATTCTGGCCGGAATCGTTTATGGCTCCATGGCGTTGCTGGCCGATGGCCTGCATATGGGGTCCCACGCAGTGGCTCTGGGCATTGCGGCCTTCGCCTACGCGTATGCCAGGAAAAACGCGGGCAACGACCGTTTCTCTTTCGGAACAGGAAAGGTCAACGCGCTGGGTGGCTTTACCGGTGCAATCCTGCTGGCTGCCTTTGCGCTCTACATGGTCATCGAGAGCGTGGGGCGTTTTATCCAGCCCGTCGCCATTTCTTTCGATGGGGCTATTTTTGTGGCCATAATTGGCCTGGTGGTCAACGGGGTGTCAGCTTGGATACTGGGGGATGCAGGCCATGATCATGGTCACAGTCACGGCCATGATCACGGTCACCACCATCATCACCATGACCACAACCGCCGGGCCGCTTACCTGCATGTACTTGCGGATGCGCTGACGTCAGTCCTTGCTATTGTTGCTCTTCTGGCGGGTAAATATGCCGGGTGGAACTGGATGGACCCGATGATGGGGATTATCGGTGCGATTCTGGTAACCCGTTGGTCCTGGCATCTGCTGAAAGACACCTCAAAGGTCCTCCTCGACGAGCAACATCAGGACATGGAGGAAGCTGTTAAACAGGCCGTCGAAGACGACGATGCCAAAGTCAGTGATCTGCATGTGTGGGCGATAGGCCCAAACATTCATGCGGCTATTGTCTCAGTGGTCTCGCATCAGCCCGAGTCGCCTACAGTCTATAAGGAGCGCATTCAGGCACACTGCCAGTCCCTGGTTCACGTGACGGTGGAGCCTCTCCGGTGTGATTAACGGGGAGAGCGCAGGTTGAAAAGCAATCAGGTCAGAGATACCGGGCAATTGCCTTGAATTCATCGACACGCCGCTGCTGGTCTGGCTCCAGCGGCCCGATAGCATCGTCGAGGCAATGCTCAATGTGGTCCTGTACTAGCACGCGTTTGGCCTGTTGAATGGCCTTTTCCACGGCGTGAAGTTGCTGGGCCAGTTCCAGGCAGGGTTTTCCCTGATCAATCATGCCAATCACGCTTTCCAGATGGCCGTTAGCCCGCTTAAGACGTTTGATAATGTTCGGGTGAGATTGATGCGTGTGATCATTTACCATGTTTAATTCCTATCCCCCATGGGGGGATGGTATCCTCTGTTTTCGTTGAAATCCAACCACAGACTCGACGCATTAGATTGATGATTTCGGCCATTCACCAGAGAAAACTGCTTCCGACGCTCGTCATGCTCTTGGCATTGGCGGGCCTGTCACTGTCGGTGATTGGCGAGTCATTCTCTCACGGTGTGGCCAACTTGGCAGGCGAGTGGGAATCGCAGTCTGACGGCCATCCAGCCAATCATGGTGCGCATGGACACACCCACGATTTTGACAAAGAGCCAGAGACATCATCAATGCATCATGATGCTGGCAATCATACCCACGAGACCGTGGACCACCTCAGGGTTCCGTTTGTTTCCCAAAGCCTGACCGTTCTCCGGCAGCCCGTACCCTTTGCCGGAGGTTCTCCCCGCAGTTTGCGTTATCGGCTTGAACGCCCTCCAAAAGCCTCCCTTTCCACTTGATTCTTGCCGCTTACGCGGCCCGAGAAAACAAATTCGATTGGAGTCTTTATGTTGTCAAGCTTGCCTGGCCGATGCCGTGGTGTGTCCTCAACGGGCACAGGCAATCGTCTACTCTGGATATTTCTAACTTTGGGCTTGCTGGGTCTGAGTACCGATGTACTCGCTCATGCCGTCGCCCAGGGCGACAAGGGGTACATCCAGGAAATTACCGGGATAAACCTTATTTCGTTCATCTATCTGGGGGCCAAACACATGGTCACCGGATATGACCACCTGCTGTTCCTGCTGGGTGTCATTTTCTTCCTCTACCAGATGAAGCACATCGCGATCTACGTGAGCCTGTTTGCCTTGGGGCATTCCACCACGATGCTGCTGGGGGTTTACTTCAACGTGGGCATCAATAGTTACATCATTGATGCGATTATCGGTCTGTCCATCGTCTACAAGGCACTGGACAACATCGGTGCCTATCAGCGGTGGTTTGGTTTCCAGCCCAACACCAAAGCCGCCACGTTGATTTTCGGGTTCTTCCATGGCTTTGGTCTGTCCACCAAGATCATCGAATACGACATCTCACAGGACGGCCTGATTCCGAACCTCCTCGCCTTCAATGTGGGCGTGGAAATCGGACAATTGATCGCCCTGGCCATGATCCTGATTGTCATCAGCTTCTGGCGAAAAACCGACGGATTTTTCCGCCATGCCTACACCGCCAACGTGGCCATGATGAGTGCAGGTTTTCTGCTCTTTGCCTATCAGCTCACCGGTTACTTCGTCGCCTGATTCTGGAGATTTTTTATGTACAACACCGATATTCCCAACCGTGAAGAACTGCCCAGCACTGCCAAGCTGGTTCGATCAACCATCATTGCGGCAATTGTGGCGTTGGTTCTGCTTGTAACCGTGGTCATGCCCGCCGAGTATGCCCTGGACCCAACCGGCGCAGGTCGCCTTTTGGGCCTGACTGAAATGGGCGAAATCAAGGAGCAGCTCGCCGAAGAGGCTGCTGCTGACGAGGCTGCTCAGATGGTTGCTGTTCAATCCTCAACTGAGCGAGAGGCCCCGGAAGTCAAAGAGCCTGTCGTGGCTGAAGCCGTTGAGGAGCCAGCTCCCTCACCTGAAGCAGAGGTTGCACCTGCCGAGCCAGAACCTGCGCCTGCACCAGAAGTTGTGGAACCGCAGTGGCAGGATGAAGTGCGCGTGGTTCTCACACCGGGAGAAGGCACAGAGTTCAAACTTACTATGGAGGAAGGCGCTACAGCCCGATTCTCCTGGGTATCAGAGGGTGGCCCGATCAACTTCGATACCCATGGTGATGGAAGTGGTCAGTCAATTTCCTACGAAAAAGGCCGGGGCGTGCCTGAAGACGAGGGCGAGTTGGAAGCAGCCTTTACCGGCAATCACGGCTGGTTCTTCAGAAATCGGAACGACAACGACATCACTCTGGTACTGCGTACTGGAGGAGACTACGGTCAGTTGAAGAAAATGTTGTGATTAACCATTAGATAAACGTAGCAACATCCAGCCCCGCGTGCTCACGGGGCTGGATGTCTTTTCAGCAGCTAAATGGTGCTTGGGGACTCATCCGCAGGGTTAACTTCCAAGCTTGTACCGAGCGCCGTGGGAGGCTAGGAATGTGGTCGCAATAAGGTGCGTCTGAATGTTCGCTTTGCGACCATAGCTTGCGTTTGTACCTCCGCCAATCGCTGGGCCGCCCACTCCATAGTTATGCTGCTTGAGTTCGACACGTTCTTTTAGCCCGGAAGCCAGCCGGAATTCCCGATGGTGTCAGTACTACCTAGCAAAGAAGGTGGGCACTCTTCAGCACCAACGGCCGGCTAAACTATGAGCTCAAGAACACAGCAAGATATCGTCATCAAGCTAATGCGCATGTCGTGTCGCAGTCGTTGTAGGCAAGCGCCGATTATATTTTGAACTATGTCAGAAAAAATGGTAGTTTTTCTGACATCTGTTTAAAGGTGAATGCCATGTCCGTTACAGAGTCTATTCAGCGCCAGATCGCCAAAGTTCCGCAAGGTGAACCTTTTACCAACAGCCGTTTCCTGAGGCTGGGGTCGCGTGCTGCTGTCGACAAAGCCCTGTCCAGGCTCGTAGAAGAAGGCGCTATCCAACGGGTCGCACGGGGTGTTTTCGTCCGCCCCAAAAAAAGCCGGTTTGTCGGCAATGTCATGCCGGATGTTTCACGCGTGGTCGAGGTGATCGCGAGGGACCATGGAGAGACCGTTCAGGTCCATGGGGCGGAAGCGGCTCGCCGCTTCAAGCTCAGTACTCAGATGCCAACGACGCCGGTCTACTACACCAATGGACCTACACGTGAAATTCGCATCGGAAACCTTAAGGTGAAGCTCATGCACACCAGCAGTCAGAGGAAGCTTCAGCATGCAGGCAAAAAGCCGGGTTTGGCCCTCTCCGCGCTTTGGTATCTGGGTAAAAACAATATCAGCACCGAGGTAGTGAAGCGGATCCAGGAAAGACTGAGCGAAGAAGAGTTCGAGACGCTGCTTTCCTCACGTATGCCAGCGTGGATGAGCGAGGCGTTCAGGCAATATGAGACAGGGCGTGCCCGTGGCTGAGCAGGTGTTTCTCGACCTGTCCGCAGAAGAACAAAGCGATATCCTTCAAACTGTTGCGCCTCAACTGGCTCGCGGAGCCTCGGTGCTGGAGAAGGATATATGGGTCTGCTGGACCTTGCAGGCTCTGTTCTCCATGCCTGGAACGCATCCGATGGCTTTCAAAGGAGGTACATCACTCTCCAAGGTATACGGTGTCATTGATCGCTTTTCCGAGGACGTTGATATCACGTTGGATTACCGGGCCTTCGATGAGGGCTTTGATCCTTTCGCGGAGGGGGTGAGTCGGACCAAAACCAAGCAGTTCAGTGACCGACTGAAAAGTTATGTCCTGGCCTATGCGACCGAAGTGGTTGTTCCATACCTCGAAAGTGAGCTGGCCAAATTGCCAACGGCTGAGCAGCATACCGTTGAGTTGGACGATGGCGGTGAAAAGATCTGGGTCACTTACCCATCGGTTGTAGAGGGTACGGACGAATACATCCGTTCCCAGGTACTCATTGAGCTGGGTGGCAGGAACGTTATCGATCCCAACGAAACTCATACAGTCTCCCCGTACATCGCCGAGCTAACGCAAGGCCTGGTCTATCCGAGCAGTGAGGTCGTGGTTCTATCTCCGGAACGGACCTTCTGGGAGAAAGTCACGCTCATACATGTCGAATGCAACAGGGGCAAGCATAGGGAGAGTGCTGAAAGGCTTTCCAGGCATTGGTACGACTTGGTCATGCTTTCAGCACATCCTGCCGGTCAGTCAGCCGTTGAAAACCGGGAACTGTTTGAGGAGGTTGTCCGACACAAGAAAGTTTTCTTTCATACGGGCTACGCGAACTATGACGCATGTCTGGATGGGCGGCTGAAGCTATTGCCGGAGACGGATACTCTGGAAAGCTTGCGTGCTGATTATGAAAAAATGGTGGGTGCGGGCATGATGTACTCAACACCTCCGAGCTTTGGGGAAATTATCGATTCAATCCGGTACCTTGAAAGACGCGTTAACAGCTGGTGAGCGTCGTTGTGCCCGCCAATTTACTGATCAGCCAGTGAACGCCGAGCACTGTCAGGGCACCATTTGGGCACAAACCAAAAAAAAAGGACCTGCGCTCTCACGCAAGTCCTTGATATTCATGGCGCGCCCGATAGGATTCGAACCTATGACCTTTGCCTCCGGAGTGCACAGATTCTGGTCGGGGCTGAACGGCATAATAGGGGCTGATTCGAGACTGTTCAAGCAGATACAGTAAGAAGACCTGATTGCATGAAGCCCTTATCCTGAGCGGTTTTCACCGATTAACGCCATTTTTGGGCACAGATGTGTCTGGAATGGATTGACCAAATTCGGACACTTCGACCTTTGTTCCGCGCATCAGTATTTCGATGAAACGCCATTGTCGCACGCTTTTGAGCGACTTCAAATTGTCGGGTTTGAGTTGTCCCATTGAGGACATTATTACTCACCTATCAACGAGCTGACTTCATATCTGCGTCGATGGCTCACGGCAGACTTATCTGTCGGCCATGAGCTACAGATATCAGCAGGGGCTTGTTACCACTTAAAAGTCGTAGCTCAGTGACAAGCGAAGGTTGCGTGGTGCGCCCCACCAGGCCTGGCTATAAAATCCGACCTGATCGTGGTACTCCTTGTCTAACACGTTGTTCAGGTTCAGTTGAGCACTGATATCAGGAGTAAAGTCGTAACGGGCCATCAGGTCTATCACGGAGTAACTGCCCTGGGTAACACGTGTTGTGCCTGCCGGTCCTCGAGTATCCCGGTAGATGTCACTCTGCCAGCGCAGGCCTCCGCCAAGGCGAAGCGGACGCCAGTTACCGGTAAATTGATAGCTGGTAAACAGTTTGGCTTGCCGGTGAGGGTGTGTGGTATTCATGCGATCCCCATCTGCATTTTTCGGATTTGCCAGAGTAAAGCTGGCATTGAGGTTCCAGCCCGGCGCCAATTGCCCAACCAGCTCGGTTTCAAGCCCTTCAACGGTGGCGCCATCGGCGGCCCGATACGCCTGGGTGTCCGGGCGACCGCTCACCGTTTCACCCGGAATGGCTTCACCCAGGCCGTCCTGTTCACTCCTGAAAACGGCCACGTTCATGTCCAGCGCATCCGCCAGCGTCGCTTTCAAGCCCAGCTCATAGTTGCGGCCGGTGATAGGATCAAGCAGAGAGCCGTTTGTGGAACGTACGTTCTGAGTCTGAAAAATTTCGGTATAGCTGACATAGCCACTGAACCGGTGATCAAAGTCATATATCAGCCCGGCATAAGGTGTGAGTTCATCGCTGTAGGAATATTTCCTTGAGCACCTGGATCCGGGTTTCATCAGCTTGCAGGTAATTACTGCCATTCTGGGTTTCCCGCATCAGGGTCATCAGCGGTTTGAACACGTCGTTCAGGCGGATGATCCAGTGCGCCATGCTGGTTCGGCTGACTTCGTGTCCCAGGCGCTTGAGCATTTGCTCCTGGCGGTACAAGGGCAGGCCGTCGGCGTATTTGGAGGTAATCAGGTAAGCCCGCAGTGACGGTGTCGCAATGCATTTGCCCAGTGGGTGGGCTGAGCGCGGTGCAGCCACAATATGCTCCTGGCCACCCTGCTCGAAGACGGCTTTTTCCTGCCAGTATTCCAGCACCTTCAACTGTGCGGGAATGTACTCCAGCTCTTCTTTCACCTTGGTCGCAAAGCGGACATTCAGATTTCGGAATAACGCCAACAGCACGCGCGGCTGCGGAATGAAGGCGAAGCCGCAATGTAGTAGCCGTCGCCGTGACTGTTTTTGTTAGGAGTAAACTTCACTGCACAAAAACTTTTGACAAAAGGTTCTGATCAATTTTTTCAATAGCGCCCTCTATTGTTGGCGCTGGTAGTAATCTGTCCCAACTCCATCGATAAGTCCCCAGTACTTTATTTTCTTTTCTATCGCGAATAGAAGCTGCAATTAATTGGATTCTTTCTTGTATTGGCTGGTACGCGAGAATGAGTTCATATCGGTAATTAGACTGACTCACATTTTTATGAACAATACTCCCACTGTTAGTATTCTCTACAACAGCTCTCCCAGTCTCTTCTGTGCTTAAAGCTACCCGATATCCTTTCGACTCCAGAATCATCCTTAATTCAATACTGATAAGGAGAGGATCTGCCTGCAAGTTCACGAATAAATCTTTCGGCCCATCGGCTTCTTGGGACACCATTGATTTGTTTACGCCACAACCAACTAATATTAACGAAAAAAATACGACTAAAATTATTCGAAATCCCATTTCTGCTCCTTTGCCTCTTATTGAGGAGTAATGGCAGCCCAGTACCCCAAATTACTGGGACGCTCCCATGCGGACAAGCCTTCCATCGTGTTGAATGCACCAATCGTTCACAACTTTTGCACAGTTCAGCATTGCCTCTGGGGGATAGTGCCGAACTGTATCCCCATACCGTATTTCATTTGGGTAAACGGAACCTCCCGACAACTCTGATTCAAGCAATGTTCCGATTGTGCCATTTCCCGTGTCTGGCATTGCCATTTTTGATCGCAGGGTAGATGCCTTCCCAGAAGAGATCAAAGTGCAAGAGCTAACCTCCGTGAGTAATGCAGAGAGATCATGGGATAGCTTCTTTAACTCCTTCGATGTATACCCGGTGCGTTCGAGAAGTGCTTTTAAACTGATTTCACATGACAAACAGCTCAAGTACAAAACCGTTCGACCAGCCTCGTCCATTTCGAAACCGTTGTGGAACGTCGATTCGGCTGCCTCGATGAGCCTCTTTGCGAACTCAAAGCTGTAAAGCACGACCAACCTCCTAACGCTGTTGTTCAGCGGCAGCCTTGGCAGAGCGAAGCGGCGACAAGGCTGTCCGGTGGAGGGCCACAAGGCCCGAAACGAACTGGAACTAATTGTTATGCCTTGAGGGCAAACATCAGAACGAATATGGCTACGAAAAGAGTCAAACTCAGGCCGTTTAACGCTGCAAAGCATACCGACCTGTATTTTTGCGGATTCTTCCGGAACAAAAGTAGCTCGACAGCTGGCCATAGAAAGTAAACCAAGTTAACGACTGCGAGAACCACCAAGTCAGCTATTAGGGCACCAGCGATTTTATTGAGAATGTTATCCGCAGTCGCGAGGCCAAGGCTGTACGAGGTCATTAACAACAGGACCTGGCCAGCAACCAGACAACCCAAGAACCTCAGGTTGTACTCTAACCGTTTGCTATTCCACCACTTGAAAGCGGGCAAACTTGCATCCTTGGCACTCCCAAAGAAAAATCTACTGCTCAATTCCATTTTCTCTCCTAGGCATAACGCTGAGGTAACCGGCGCCGGAGCGCAGCGGAGGGAACCAAAAGCGGTACGCTTTTGGCGTCCGGTTGACCGCCTGGTTAATGGCCGTTCACCGCCGTGGTTGAGCCTGACACCCAGGCCGCATGCCCTCTCCCGGACAGCTTGCACCAACTCGACGGATGGCGAAAGGAACCAGAAAGCAAAGGCTACCCGCCCGATTACCGTTTGAGACGGACGGCCCCACAACTGGGGCACACCATGAATACCAACACCGCTGACCACTGTGGCAACCAAACCAGACAGCGAATTTTCCGGCCTTGGCGATCACCAGAGTGGGCGGGCTTTGCAGCCAATCTTGATGCCAAGGCCTTTGCACCGGACCAGCCAAAAACCCACAAATGCCTGGCCGTTAACGCTTCGCGTAACCGGCGGCCGGAAGTGGCAGAGCGAAGCGGCGCCACTTTTGGCTGTCCGTGTTCACGCGATTGTTAGCCAGTGTTCAGCCATTTGACGGTCGCACCTCCACAAGCTCTATGTATAGCAGCGGCCTACTTGAAGCCAACGTATCCACTTTGGTGGCCGCGATTTTACCGGTGTATTTTACTTGCTGCCCTATTGAAACGTCCTGCCATTCTTCGGCATCCGCTGGCGTGGAATAGTACATAACCCGGGCAGCCTTCATGCCTGGTTCAATCAACGCAAAGCTTTCATTGAAATAAAGTCGCTCATCTCGAACAGCTCGAACGGTGCCTACCCATTCGACCTCACCTGCCAAGGCGTCCGACAATTGACTAAGATACGATGCGCGATCCTGAGCAGCCGCTAGTTCGGCAGAGGCGCAGTCCATTAAAGACATAAACACGTGAAAGTCAGAGCGCCATGCTTTGTGCGCGTTCAAGCACGAGTCGCTTGCGCTCGCCAGGGAGCAGAATAGGAGCGCAAAAATCACGAATAATGTCCGCATCGGTTTCTCCTGGACGGCTAACGCCGCGCACAACGGCGCCCTGACAAGGGCGTCCGGCGGCCGCAGGCCGCGTATTGATGCGCCTGGTTAAGGGCCGTTCACCCGATTACTTATTTGGGCACCCAAAGTCGAATGCCCACTCCCGACACCTTGCACCAGGCTGACCCATGGCGCCAGGAATCAGAACACCAAATGGACGGAAGCTGACCAATGAATGCGCCGGATTGTCCCGCGACCTGAGCACCGAATTACCGGCCAAAACAATTGCCAGACTGAGGGCTGTGTTCTGCCTGCCGGCAACCGCTGAAATAGCAGCCAAACACCAAACCCAAGAACACTGGAGCCAGGCCTTTAACGCCCGCAGCATGCGCGGCTTTGGAATGGAGGCGAAGCCGCAATGGAAAAGACGTCGCCGTGCCTGCGATTGTTAGAGCCTCCGATACCCAATCACTCGCACAGAGGTCTCGTAAACTTCAATTTCAAACCCAATGTGACGGCAAATCTCTACAACCTCGGCTAAGGTTAGCCCTTCATCTTCAGTTCTTGGCTGCATTTTGCACCACTCTATAAATTTGTGCTCACCTAGGCGGAAGTGATAGGTCCAATCGCCGTCCCAGCCATCCGGAGGATAGACAAAACCATTAGTGGCCTGAGTTTTCCAGTAGGGAGCCCTTTGGCCATAGCCAGACATTATTTTCTGTAGCTCATTCCACTTGGTGTTATTGGCAAAACCCACAAGTTGCTGATTCATCATTAGCTCTAACGCCGCAATCACGCGCTTGTCGCGTGCATTGCCTTGTTGTCTGATTTTTGTAGGGACGCACGATGAATGGCGTCAATGTGGACCAAGGCGCTATCAACGTACTCGAACCCACATTCATACCCATCGAAGGCCACGAAAAGATCTGTGCCAGCAAGAACTA